>CAZSBV010000025.1:0-13861 GCA_964605105.1 uncultured Lachnospiraceae bacterium
GTTATCCCAAAGGAAAAGAAGAGATTACGCAGATTAGTTATGAATCCTGGCATTATCGTTATGTAGGTGTGGAAGCGGCAACTTATATTATGGAGCAGGGAATTACGTTGGAAGAGTATCTGGAATTTCAGAGTTAGTAAAGAAGCAGGTTGAAAAAGTGTAAGAAACTGTCGATATAAATTGTATAACAATACAGCAAAGGGATGTGATTATTATGAAGATATCGGAAGCAAGACAGTTATATAGTACCCAGATTAAAGCCTATCGTGAACAGCAGGTCGCATTAAACAAACAGAAGAAAGAGTTGGAAGAAAAAATGAATTCCGAAAAAGACGGGAATATTGTCTATGCTAATGAAGCGGCAACTCTGGAGCTTACCATAAAAGCGGTAGAAGAGAAAAAGAATGAATATCAGAAATATATGGATAAGCTTTTGCAGCAGTGGTCTGCTATAGCTAATATGGAATCTGCCAAACAGCAGGGGGAAGCCATGGAAGAGTACGCAGCGGACATGGGAAAGATTATGGAAGTAGCCAGACGGCTTATGGATGGAGATATGGTACCTCCTACTGATGAAAAGAAGCTGATGGAATATAGTATGGAATTATACCAGGCAGCTAAAAATATAGGAGCATTGGTAAAAAAGAAGGAAAAAGAGGAGTATGATTCTCTTTGGGAAGACGAAGACGATAACAACGTTCAGGAAGATCCAATGGAAGTGGCTGATAATACAGAAGCTTTTGCAGATGGACCTGCAATTGTAGAAGCGGCAGAAACCATAGAAGTGGCAGCTGCTACAGAATAAAATGAACAGCGATGATCAGGAGGTACTTATGGCAGAAGAAAAGAATAATAATGGATTTATACATCGACTTGCTACATTTATTGTAGATAAGCGGAATTTATTTTTCCTATTATATGGCTTTGCTATGATTTTCTGTGTATTTTCCATGAATTGGGTACAGGTAGAAAATGATGTAACTACATATTTGCCGGAAGAAACGGAGACTCGTCAGGGGTTGGTTGCCATGAATGAGAATTTTACTACTTTTGGCAGTGCCAGAATTATGGTATCTAATATTACCTATGGAACGGCTGAAGAGCTTGTTGAGATAATTACAGAAATCGAAGGTGTGGATCTGGTCACTTTTGATGATTCGGAAGAACATTATAAAGAGGCAGCAGCACTGATTGACGTTAGTTTTAAAGGTGGAACCAATGATGAAATCTCTATACACGCGATGGAAAATATTCGTGAAGAATTAGCAGAGTATGATATTTCAGTAGATACTTTGGTAGGCTATGATGAAAATGCTATGCTAAGAGAAGAGATGGCAATTATTTTAGTAGTAGGTGTCGTAATTATAATCATTGTATTGACCCTGACTTCCAGAGCATATCTGGAAGTGCCGGTATTGTTGATCACTTTTGGTGTAGCGGCTCTTTTAAATATGGGAACCAACTTTTTATGTGGCAAAATTAGTTTTATTTCCGATTCTATTGCTGTGGTATTACAGTTGGCGTTGGCGATTGATTATGCAATTATTTTATGTCATCGTTTTTCGGATGAGCATGAGACCAGACCGGCAAGGGAAGCCTGTATTATTGCTTTGTCAAAATCCATCCCGGAAATCAGTGCTTCTTCGCTGACAACGATCAGTGGTCTGGCAGCTTTGGGATGTATGCAGTTCGGCATTGGTCTGGATATGGCAATCGTTTTAATCAAGGCGATTTTTCTTAGTTTATTGTCCGTATTTACCTTGATGCCTGGAGTATTAGTTGTTTTTTGTCCGCTAATTGATAAAACCAGACATAAAAAATTATTACCACCGATGTTTTTTCTTGGAAAATTTGCTGTAAAGACGAGAAAAATTTTACCACCATTGTTTATTTTATCTTTGTTTGGAGCGTTCTATCTGTCTAGTAATTGTCCTTATTGTTACAGTTATACAGATTTGGAAACTTCCAAAATGACAGAACGTCAGATTGCATATTTCAAAATTAAGGAGAATTTTGGCGCCAGTAATATGGTTGCGCTGGTAGTACCCAGTGGAAATTATGAAGCACAGAAGGAAATTTTAGCAGAATTAGAAGCAAGAGAAGAAGTAAAAAGTACCATGGGACTTGCCAACATTGAGATTATGGATGGATATATGCTGGCAGATGCTTTGGCTCCGAGAGAATTCAGTGAATTAATCGGTCTGGATTATGAGGTGGCACAGCTTTTATATGCTGCTTATGCTACAGAACATAATGAGTATGGTGAGATTCTTGGTGGTTTAGATGAATACAGAGTCCCTCTTTTTGATATGTTTATTTATTTGAAAAATCAAATGAAAGAAAACAATATTCTTTTAGAAGGTGAAGACGGCGAAATGGTAAACGATATGTTTGCTCAGTTGGAAACAGCGGAAAAGCAGCTCCAGAATGACAAATATAGTCGTATGGTGGTTTACTTAAATCTTCCGGAAGAGGGAGAGGAAACGTATGATTTTTTACAGGAAATAAGAAGAATTATAGGAAAATATTATGAAGATGATTATTATGTAATCGGTAACTCCACCAGTTCCCGTGACCTGGCCTCTTCCTTTGTAAAGGACAACCTGATTATTAGTTTGTTATCCGCATTTTTCGTAATTTTAGTATTATTATTTACCTTCCAGTCCGTAGGTCTTCCGGTACTGTTGATTCTCGTAATTCAGGGAAGTATCTGGATTAATTTCTCTTTCCCGACTTTGATGAATCAACCGTTATATTTCCTGGGATATTTGACGGTAAATGCCATTCAGATGGGGGCAAACATTGACTATGCTATTGTAATTTCCAGTCATTATCAGGAATTAAAACAACGTATGCCATATAAGGAAGCTATTGTAGAAGCTGTAAATGCTGCATTTCCAACGGTATTTACATCAGGAACGATTATGGCATCAGCAGGGATTTTGATTGGTGTGATTTCTGCCCAGCCGGTAGTATCCATTATGGGTACCTGTATCGGACGAGGAACCATTATTTCTATCTTTTTGGTTTTGTTGGTTCTTCCGGCCATTTTAGTACTGGGAGATTCTGTGATTGAACGTACCAGCTTCAAATTCAAGGGTGTGGAACTGAATACAAAAACAGTCAGTGGTACTATGAAAGTACAGGGACATGTACGTGGGTATGTTTCCGGTATGATCGATGCTGATATTCACGGAACTTTAAAAGGTGAATTTAATGCTTATGTAAGTACAGAAGGAGAAGTAACTGAGACAGGAGGTATGGAAAATGAAGAAAAAGAATCTTAAATTAAAAAGTATTTTCTTAAGTCTATGTCTGATGTTATTTATGGGGTTTCCGGTCTATGCTACAGGAGTGAAAGGGAACAAGACAGAAGAAGAGACGAACATGGAAAGCAGACTGGTAATTTCGAGTAAAAGAGAATTTTTAGAATTTGCTGAAAACTGCCGTTTGGATAAATATAGTGAAAATCTGATAGTTTCCTTGGAAACGGATCTTGATCTTACAGGAAATAAATTTGATGGCATACCTATCTTCTGTGGTATGTTCGAGGGGAATCATCATACCATCAGTGGTCTCAATATTACGGGAGATGGTTCTGCGAAAGGATTGTTCCGTTATTTGACAGAAAATGCTGTAGTACAGAATTTGTCTGTCAAAGGAAAGGTGTCGCCTCAGGGAAGTCGTTCTTATATAGGAGGAATTGCAGGAAGTAACGCAGGAACCGTATTGAACTGTAGTTTTTCAGGAGAAATAAAAGGAAAAGATTATGTGGGAGGTCTTGTTGGTGTTAATGAGGTTACAGGAACCATAGAGAACTGCCAGTCAGAGGGGAGCATTCAGGGAACGCATTTTATTGGTGGTATTGCCGGGGAAAACTGTGGTGTTATTAGAGAATGTACTAATCTGGCAAATGTAAATACAGAAGTTCAGAAAAACAATCTTGAGGTGGCAGATATTACGATGGAGAGTCTTACAGGTTCCGAAGCTTCGTATACTGTTACGGATGTAGGAGGAATCGCAGGTAGCAGTAGTGGTGTGATAAAAGGCTGTGACAATCAGGGAACCGTAGGTTATCAGCATATCGGTTATAATATCGGAGGAATCGCAGGTAGTCAGGTAGGTTATATATATGACTGTAACAATCAGGGACAAGTATTGGGAAGAAAAGAGGTAGGCGGTATCGTAGGGCAGATGGAACCGGTTACTAATCTGGAATTTAGTGCAGATACGTTACAGATTTTGGAAGGTCAGTTGAGTGGGGCAGCAGGGAAAATTAAACAAAGCTCAAACAGGCTGCAAACGCAGATTAATGATAGTTCCACAGATTTGAACAGTCAGATTGATAAATTACAGAATGATCTGAATAATAGTGGTGATGCGGTAACACAGTTGTTGAAAGATATTGAAGCAGTCAATAATGAGAATAAGGAAAAAGAAGAGGAAGAAGATTCCGAGGATAATACAGAAGAGCGTGAATGGTATGAACGCTTGATGGAATGGGAGGATATAAGTATTCCTGATGCGGATAATATTCTTGCGGCAAGAAGTAGTCTGAATAAAAGTATGAGTTCCATGAATGATACTCTTAACAGCATTGCTGCAAGCGGTCAGAGTACCATAGATACTTTGACAGAAGAAATGCAAGGAATTGTAAAACAGGCTCAGAGCATTACTTCAACGGTTGCTCATGCGTCTGACAATCTGGGAATCAGCATTACCGATGTGTCTGATGCAGATACGGATGATAATTTGATCGGTAAAATTGAGAACTGCAAGAATATGGGGAATGTACAGGCTGATCTGAACGGTGGTGGAATTTTAGGCGTAGTATCACTGGAAAATGATTTGGATCCGGAAGGGGAACTGGAAATCAATGGAGAAGCTTCTCTCAATATGGAAGGAGAACTTAGAGCTGTTATTTTAAATTGTGAAAATGGAGCCAAGGTGACAGTCAGAAATCAGAATGGCGGAGGCATTGTAGGATGGTTATCGTTAGGTCTGATCAAGAATTGTATGAATACCGGTTCTTTGGAAGCTGCAAATGCAGATTATGTCGGTGGTATTGTTGGACGCAGTACAGGTTATGTCAGAAATAGTAATGCCAAATGTGAAATTTCAGGAAAAACCTATGTCGGTGGTATTGCGGGAAGCGGATGTACGGTTACCGAATGCCGAAGTATGGTACAATTGAACACCGGAAGTGAAAGAATCGGAAATATTCTTGGAGCATCCGAGGAAAGCTATCGTGAAGAGGAAGATCCAATCAAAGATAATTTCTATTTATACATTGATAAAGATTATGGCGGAATTGATGGTATCAGTTATTTTGGTTTGGCGGAACCCTTGGAAAGAGATAAATTTTTGAACTTAGATCATCTTCCGGAAGAATTTTGGAAAGTAAAGGTAACCTTTATTCAGGAAGATAATTCTCAGAATCAGGTGTTGATTAATCAAGGCGGTTCGCTTGCTTTAGAAGATATTCCGGCAGTAATCGAAAAAGAAGGATATCTGGGAAGCTGGGATGGCTTGGAAGAAACAGATACCAGAGAAATTCTTTTTGATATTTCCTTTGAGGCTCTTTATACTCCTGTAAAAGGAACTATTCCAAGTAAAACAAAAAGTATGAGTGGAAAACCATTACTTCTATTACAGGGAGCTTTTAATACTACAGAAGAAGTGGCATTGGTAGAAACAGAGAGCCAGCCGGAAGTAGCGGAAGGACAGACATTATTGGATACCTTCGGGTTCGTATTACAGGAAAAGGAAGTAGCAACGGGAGCACGTTATCTGATTACTGAGGATGTGAAAGGCGAAAACTTAAGTGTTTTTGTAAGAAGCCCGGAAGTAGAATGGCATGAGACAGAATGCTCTGTAGATGGAAGTTATCTAATCTTTTCTTTGAAAAATGGAGAAAATCAGGTGGCGATTCTGGAAAGCAAAACAGCTCCTTCCATTTGGATTGGAGTAGCGGCAGTTGTATTAGTAGTTTTTGTAGTTGCTATTATTTTGGAAAGAAGGCATAAGGCTTAAATATCAAAGTTATGAAAAATGAAATAGGTTTCTAAAAAGGGAAACAAAGAATAGGACACCTCTCGTAAGAAAACGATATCATAAGACCTGGATTTTAAGGTAGAAAAAAAAGATAGGATATGATATAAGTAATACGAGAGGTGTAAGTTTGAGAAGAATTTCAAACTTAAAACATTAGGAGACAAATCATGTATAGAAGTAAGAAAATACGAGTTTGTTTTTTTCTGGCACTTATCATTTTCTTATTTAGTTCTTATTGCATTGCAATGGAAGCCGATTCTTTTGAAAATCTCGTTTGGGCTGACAATGCAGTCTCTACTTTAAACGTAGAAGGAACTATGATTTCAGAAAATGAAGTTATTGCCGAAGAAATCCTAAATACATGCGGTCTGTCTGTGGGACAGAGCATTATACATCAATTCAGAATAGCCAAGAAGGTGGTAAGACTTTCTTGGAGTTTTTTGGCTATTCAAATTTTCTCGTATTTTATCTTAAAAATCTTTGTAGCCACTTATTTAATGGAGATTCCAAAACTTCATAGAAATGTGGCTGTCTTACAGTACATCCATGATATAGACGGAAAAAAATAATCGGATATTGTCAAATAGGTGAGGAAAAGGGGGATTTTCATTCCCTTTATTTTAGTGTATCTAAAAATATGACAATAGGAAGGATTATGTAAGATGTCAGCAAGTTATATTATGGGATTGCTTGGTGGACTGGCCTTATTTTTATATGGTATGCAAATGATGAGTACCGGATTGGAATCAGCCGCAGGCAATAAAATGAAAGTTATTTTAGAAAAGTTAACATCAAATCGTTTTGTAGGAGTTTTAGTAGGGGCTTTAATCACTGCCATTATCCAGTCTTCTTCCGCAACAACAGTTATGGTAGTAGGTTTTGTAAATTCCGGTATGATGACATTAAATCAGGCGGTATGGATTATTATGGGTGCCAACATTGGTACGACTATTACCGGACAATTGATAGCTTTAGATGTAGGAGAAATGGCGCCACTTATGGCATTTATTGGGGTGGCAGCGGTAGTATTTTTAAAAAATGACAAAATTCGTCACATTGGGGAAATTGTTGCAGGTTTAGGTATTTTGTTCATCGGTATGGATATGATGGGAAATGCTATGAAACCGTTGGCTGAAATGGAAAGCTTCGTAAGTCTTTTGACCAAATTTGAAAATCCGATTCTGGGAATTTTAGCAGGTACAGTATTTACGGCCTTGATTCAGTCGTCTTCTGCGTCCGTAGGTATTTTACAGGCATTGGCAGGAAGTGGAGTTATTGGACTTAAGAGCGCAGCGTTTGTGCTTTTTGGACAGAATATTGGTACTTGTGTTACTGCGTTACTTGCTTCTGTAGGAACCAGTAGAAATGCCAAGAGAACCACCGTGATTCATATTATGTTTAACGTGTTTGGTACTTGTGTGTTTACAGTTCTTTGCCTGGTAACTCCTTTAATTGCTTTCATGGAAGGACTGACTCCGGGAAATGCCCCTGCACAGATTGCGAATCTACATACTATATTTAATATTGTAACTACACTTTTATTAATTCCGGTAGGCGGATATTTGACAAAACTTGCAACTTTGATTTTAAAAGATAAAGAAGAAGTAGAAGATTCAGTATTTAAAGTACAGTATTTGTTGGATATTAAACATATTAATGCAGAAAAGTTAGGTGCGTCCTTGGTTTGTATGGAAGGAATCAAAAAGGAAACCATGCGTATGCTGGATATGGCAAAGGATAATGTACATCAGGCATTTAGTGTATTTGCCAAACGAGATGATAAAAAGTACGCAGAATTGGAAGCAAGAGAAGAGTATATAGATTACCTTAATAAAGAAATTTCAAAATACATTACTAGTGTTGTATCCTATGAAAATACAAAAGCAGGAAGTAAAATATTTAACTGTTTATATAGCATAACAAGTAATATTGAAAGAATTGGTGATCATGCGATTAATATTGCAGAATATTCTAATATGATTGCCGAAAAGAAGATTGTCTTTTCTAAATTTGCACAGGCCGAATTGGCAGAGATGCAGAAAGTTTGTGACCAGATGCTGGAAGTTCTTTTAGAAAAACAGGAAGATGTGATTAAATGGCACGAACAGATGGCAGGAATGGAACAAAAGATTGATGATATGACAGAGCAATTTAGAAATAATATGTATGAAAGAATCCAGATGGGAGTTTGTTCTGACGAGGGAAGTATTTTGTTCTCCGAAATGATAACTGATTTTGAAAGAATTGGAGACCATGCACTTAATATTTCCAGTGAAATGTTGAAGATTGCCATGGTAGAAAAATAGAAATTAAGTATAGGTCAGTAAAAATGGCTGTTGCTAAGGAGTGTTGTTATCCTATAGCAACAGCTTTTTTTGTGTGAGCGTTGTAGCGTTATACATAATTTGGGAAAATTTGAGAAAACTAACAAAAGTAAAGACGAGTTCTGTTGTGAAGAAGATTAAGAAAGGAGCAGTTCAGTGAAGTTGCAGAATAGGGTGCAATTACAGGAAAAGAAGAAGGGATTTAAAGAAATATTAGATACTGGTAAAGAGTATTATGAAATTCGTTTGGAAAGTATCGGAGGTCTTGGCGCCAATTTATGTGGAAAAATGTTGGGAGAACTAGGATTAAGATATTTAGAGGTAAACAGCAGTAATTTTTCCAGTTACGGTTCAGAAAAGACAGGAACTCCGGTAAAAGGATTTATTCGATATTGTAAAAAGGAAAAAGAAATAAGGCTGCATTCGCCGGTAACGGAGCCGGATCTGCTGGTGGTCTTTCATCAGGCGTTATTGAAAGATGGTTCTGTGTGGAAAGGCTGTAATTCTGATACCAAGATCATAGTTGCTTTGGAACCGGGACAGGAAGAGTCTACCATGATTGGAATGCAAAGTGATTATACTTCTGCTGAAAAAAAGTTAGAAAATAAAGATAGTATGAAAGGTGCATCACAGTTCTATGGACTGGAAGCACAGAAGATTGCCATGGAAACCCACTCCAGAATCAATGTGGTAATGTTGGGAGCAATTTTAAAAATCATGGGAGTGGAAAATCTGGAGGCAGGAGAACAGATTTGTAAGGATACTCTTGGGAAAAAATACCCGGCAAGTTTAGAGAACAATCTGAAAGGGATGAGACGAGGATATGAAGAGGTCAGAGTGCTTAATCCTGAAAATGGAGATAAGAGGAAAAACAATTCAAAACGAGATGTTTCGGGGAAAATAATGGAGAACGTGGTTGAGGGAACAGGAACTGTAGAATACAGAGATATAGAGCAACCACAGTGGGGATATCTGAATGCACCTATAGGGGGAATCAATCCCAAACTGGGAAGTACCGTAGTCTCCGACCTGTCTCCTTCCAGGCAGGGGTATATCCCGCTTTTTATCAAAGAAAGATGTATCAACTGTGGCTTATGTTTTTCTGCCTGTCCTGATATGGTGTTTCAATTTGTCAAAGGAGAATATAAAGGGAAAAAAATGATGATAAATCAGGGGCTGGATTATTATCACTGCAAAGGTTGCCTGCGTTGTGTTGATGTGTGTCCGGTAAATGCACTGGTGAGAGGGAATGAGTCAGAACACTCTAAGAAGGCATATTTTATGCCGAATCAGGAACTTTTGAGAATACCGAAGTACTATGAAAAGACGGGAGCAGATGGTTATATCACATCAGAGTCTTATCTTACAGAAGAGAGAATGGAAGGGGGAGAAGTATAATGGAAAAACAAGTTATGGAATATGCTTCCGGAAATGAAATGGCAGCTATTGCCATCAAACAGATTGGGTATGACCTGATGGGATATTATCCCATTACTCCTTCCACTCAGATTGCGGAAAATCTGGATATTATGCGTGCCAATGGAGAAACGGATTTAGTGATGGTGGCCGCAGAAGGGGAACATAGTGCCGCGGGGATATGTTATGGTGCTTCCGTAGCAGGAGGACGAGTAGTCAATGCTACCAGTGCCAATGGGCTTCTTTATGCCATTGAGCAGTTTCCAGTACAGTCCGGTACCAGATATCCTATGGTGATGAATGTGGTCTGTAGAACCGTGTCCGGTCCTTTGTCCATCAAAGGCGACCACAGCGATATTATGTATCTTTTAAATGCCGGCTGGCCTATTTTGTTTGCCAATACGGTACAGCAGGTATATGACTTTAACATCATTGCCTTGAAACTGGCAGAAACAGTACGGCTTCCTGTGGTGGTCGCTTATGATGGATTTTTTACCAGCCATCAGAAAGGACGTTGTTATCGTTTTGAAGACGATCAGACAGTAAAAGATTTTATAGGAAAAAGACAAGAAAAATATCCGTTTTTAGATTTAGAACATCCGATTACAGTCGGTTCCTATATGAATGAGCCGGATATTATCAATAATCGTTATCAGCTTCATCTTGCAATGGAAGAAACAGATAAGATATTACCTCATTTGTTTGCTGCCTTTGGAGAAATTTCAGGACGAAGCTATGGAAAAGTAGAGGGTATCGGTTGTCAGGATGCAGAAAGCGTATTGTTTTTACTGGGTTCTTCTTATGACACATCCATAGATGTAGTGGAAGAAATGAGAAATTCAGGGAAAAAAGTTGGAGCGGCCACCCTGCATGTTCTGCGTCCATTCCCTGTAAAAGAACTTGCTACGTTTCTTTCTGGAAGTAAAAATATTTTAGTAGCAGATCGACAGGACAGCTATGGAGCCGGAGGCGGAAATTTATCGTTAGAAGTTCGTGCGGCAATGCAAAAATGTGGCAGCAGTGCAAAAATCAAGAGTCTGGTTTACGGGCTGGGAGGAAAAGATTTCTTTCAGGAGGATGTCAAAGCCATGTTAGATTGGGCAGAAGATGACAGGAAACCTGATTTTGCTTATTATGGGGTGACTCCGGGAGATATGTCAGAAATGGAAGAAGAACCGTTGTTTGCTCCCATTACCAGGGAAAAGACCATGATAGGAGCTACCAAAGTGGAACTGGTGGAGGAAACGAAAAAACAGCCGGAAGAGAAGGCACAAAGTGCTGCAGGTACGATGAAGGAAACTGCCTTAAAAGTTACCGGAGGAACCTTAAATGCGGTAACAGCCATGCCGGGACGTATTGCACCGGGACATGGAGCCTGTCCGGGCTGTGGCATTCCGGTGAATTTGAATTTGCTTCTTAGAGGAATTGAAGATCCGGTGGTATTTTTGTTTCAGACCGGTTGTGCCATGATTGTTACAACAGCTTATCCTAAGACCAGTTTTAAAGTACCTTATCTGCATAATTTATTCCAGAATGGAGCAGCAACTTTAAGTGGTGTGGCAGAAATCTGTTATCGCAAACAGGAAAAAGGAGAAATTCCAAAAGGAGATATTATTTTTGTCATGGTCAGTGGAGATGGTGGACTGGATATCGGTATGGGCTCTGCATTGGGAACTGCACTGAGAGGTCACAGGTTACTGATTTTTGAGTATGATAATGGAGGCTATATGAATACCGGCTATCAGCTTTCCTATTCTACACCGTTGGGAGCAAGAAGCTCCACGTCTCATATAGGAAAAGAGCAGTATGGTAAAACATTTTTCCACAAAGATATGCCAAAGATTATGGCAGCCACAGGAATTCCTTATGTGGCTACCGTAGCAGAATCCAATCCTACAGATTTCATTAAAAAGGCAGCTAAGGCCGCATATTATGCAAAAACGAAAGGTACGGCTTATGTAAAAGCCATTTCCGCCTGTCCTTTGAATTGGAATGATAAGCCTGCAACAGAAAGAAAAGTGATTGAGGCAGCAGTAAATTCCTGCTATTTCCCATTGTATGAAGTGGAACAGGGAATTACCCGTCTTTCTTATGATCCGGAAAAAACAGGAAAGAAGATACCAGTCATAGATTGGTTATCCATGATGGGAAGAACAAAACATTTACAAAAAGAAGAATATTCAGAAGTTGTGGCACGCATGCAGCAGGAGATTGACAAGAGATTTGCAGAATTAAAAAAAAGGGCGGAATAGTAGGCAGACGTATAAGCTGGAGAAAAGGAACTTATAAATATTAAAAAGTATAAAATAACGTAAAGATTATTGTATAATAGCAAAGTGGGGGTTACTATGGATTTCATAGAAAGCACCTGCTTTTTATTATATCAAGCTATGCTTTTATGCTACCTATATTATATGATTATTTCATTACAAATAAAACAAAGATTGTGACAAAGGCAAAAGTATGGTAGAATTTCATCTAGAATGAAAAAACGGAGGAGTTCTTATTATGAAAAGAGCATGTGGCGTATTGCTTCCGGTCAGCAGTTTACCATCTAAATATGGGATTGGCTGTTTTTCTAAGGAAGCATATCAGTGGATTGATCAATTAAAGGATGCGGGACAGAGTTACTGGCAGATTTTGCCTTTGACACCAACCAGTTTTGGAGATTCTCCATACCAGTCTCCATCTTCTTTTGCCGGCAATCCATATTTTATTGATCTGGAAGAATTGATTGAAGAGGGGCTGCTTACAAAAAAAGAATGCGACAGCATTAATTGGGGAAGCAACAGCAGTTATGTTGATTACGATGCCCTGTTGGAACATCGTCTGAATATATTAAAGAAAGCATTTGAAAATGACGATTTAGAAAAAAAGGAAGACTATAAGAAGTTTGTAAAAGAAAACGAATCCTGGCTGGAAGATTATGCTATGTACATGGCTATCAAACCATGTTTCGATGGCGCGTGTTGGAGTGAATGGGCGGAAGATATCAGAAAACGCTGGGGATATTCCATGGATTATTATAGAACTACATATAAAGAAGATATCGATTTTTATAAATACATTCAGTATCTTTTTGACAGACAGTGGCAGAAATTGAAAAAATATGCCAATGACAGCCAGATTGAAATTGTAGGAGATATTCCGATTTATGTAGCATTTGATTCCGCAGATGCATGGGCAAATCCAAGCCTGTTCCAGTTTGATTCTGAAAACAATCCAAGTGCAGTAGCAGGATGCCCTCCGGATGCATTTTCCGCAGACGGACAGTTGTGGGGAAATCCATTATATGCATGGGATTATCATAAAAATACCGGTTTCGACTGGTGGTGCAGACGTATGGAACACTGTTTCAAAATGTATGATGTAGTAAGAATCGACCATTTCAGAGGGTTTGATGAATATTTCAGCATTCCTGCAAAAGCGGAAACCGCCAAAGAAGGACATTGGGAAAAAGGACCGGGCATGGAATTATTCCATGCGATAAAAAAGAGAATTGGAGATAAGCAGATTATTGCAGAGGATTTAGGAATCCTGACACCAACTGTAAAACAGTTATTAGCGGACAGTGGTTTCCCGGGAATGAAGATTTTGGCATTTGCCTTTGATCCATACGGAAAATCTGATTACCTTCCTCATAATTATGACAGAAACTGCGTAGTTTATACCGGAACCCATGATAATGAGACTTTAGTGCAGTGGACTACGGGAATGGATGAAGATACACGTGCTTTTGCAGAAAAGTATCTGAACAATGCTAACACACCGGAAGAAAAGAAATATTGGGATTATATCCGTCTTGCCATGATGAGTAGTGCTAATACATGTATTATTCAGGCACAGGATTTATTAGGTCTTGGTGCGGAAGCCAGAATAAATTTACCGGCTACCATTGGAAATAACTGGAAATGGCGTATCAGTTCTACCATGCTTACGAAAGAAGTTATGGATAAGATTTATGACATTGCCATTGTCAGTGACCGTCTGTCTTATCGCTGCCAGCATTTGGAATGGCTGAAAAGAGAAGAAAAGAGAAAAGCTTTAGAAGAAGCCAAGGCGAAAGC
>CAZSBV010000026.1:0-13851 GCA_964605105.1 uncultured Lachnospiraceae bacterium
AATTCCCTGAGAGAACATATTGTAAGCAATATTTAAAAGGTCTACATTACCTGTTCGTTCACCATTTCCAAACAAAGTACCCTCTACACGGTCCGCTCCCGCCAGCATTGCCAATTCAGCAGATGCTACACCTGTACCACGGTCATTATGTGGATGTACACTTAAAATAATGCTTTCTCTATCTTCAAAATGAGTATTCATCCATTCAATCTGGTCAGCATATACATTAGGTGTATTCATTTCTACTGTCGAAGGAAGATTGATAATAATCGGATTTTCCTTAGTAGCCCCCCATGTTTTCTGAACTGCAGTACAAATTTCAAGTGCAAAATCTACCTCTGTACCGGTAAAGCTTTCCGGTGAATATTCTAATATGATTTTACCGTCAAACTTTTCTGCTCTTTCTTTTACCATCCTGGTTCCTTTGACAGCAATATCGATAATTTCCTCTTTGCTCATGTTAAATACTACATCACGCTGTAAAGTAGATGTAGAATTATAAATATGTACAATAGCTTCTTTACATCCTTTGATAGATTCAAAAGTACGGTCAATCAATTCTTCCCTGCACTGTGTCAGTACTTGAACCCGAACGTCTCTGGGAATCATATTTCCGTCAATCAAACGTCTTAAGAAATCAAATTCGATCTGACTCGCTGCCGGAAATCCAATTTCAATTTCCTTGAATCCTAATTTAATGAGATATTTGAACATCTCAATTTTTTCATGTACCTGCATCGGATCGATCAGAGCCTGATTACCATCTCTTAAGTCAACACTACACCACACAGGCGCTTTCTCGATTTCTTTACATGGCCATTTTCTTTCCGGATAATCAAGTACCGGATTCTTTCTGTAACGACTGTAATTTAACATAACTTACTCCTCTCTAAAAAAACCCACCTGTAAACAAATACAGGTGGGTCTATTCTTATTCCCCTAAGCCGCTTTCTACGGCATCAACCAAAGCTTTTAATGCTTGTTCTTCATCTACGCCGTTGCAAATAAACTCTATTTCGTCGCCGCATTTTATACATGCACCTAATACACTGAGTACACTCTTTGCATTGGCCGTATTTCCCCTGTACATAAATGTAATGGATGATTTATACTGCATTGCTTCCTTACATAGGATACCTGCCGGTCTTAGATGCAATCCTGTTGGGTTTTTGATAACTACCTTCTGGCTTACCATTTCCCATACCCCCAATTCTCTTTTGCTATTGACATAATACCACTTAATAACATTTTACTCAAGCGTTTCTTTTCACTTCCGAATTCTGTAACTTTATAACATAGTATTCTGGATTAGATCTGCCAATTTTTTTGCTTCCTGTTCAATCACCTGCTGATCTTTTCCCTCAATCATAACTCGAACTTTAGGTTCTGTTCCGGAAGGTCTGATCAACACTCTTCCTTCACCGGCAAATTTTGCTTCCAGTTCCTCGATAGCTTTTGCAATTTCCGGATATTCCATATATTTGTCTTTTTTATGAGTTGGCACTTTTGCATTTATCAGTGCCTGTGGCATTACACTCATAATAGATGCTAACTCTGAAAGGCTCTTTCCGGTATCTACCATAACCTGTAATAAATGTAACGCGCTGAGCAAGCCATCGCCTGTAGTATTTTCTTCCAGGAAAATAACATGACCGGATTGTTCACCACCAAGGCTTGCACCAATTTCACGCATTCTTTCCAGTACATAACGATCCCCTACCTTAGTCTGTTCAATGGTAAGCCCCTGTTCTTTTGCCATAAGATAAAAACCTAAGTTACTCATAACAGTAGCAACGATGGTATCGTGTTTTAATTTTCCCTGATTTTTCATATGGTTTCCGATAATTGCCATAATCTGGTCACCATCAATGATAGTTCCATTTTCATCTACTGCCAGCATTCTGTCTGCATCACCATCGAAGGCCAGACCAACCTGTGCCTTTTCATACACGACTCTTGCCTGAAGTTCCTGCATATGAGTAGAACCACAGTTGGCGTTAATGTTGGTTCCATCAGGATTGTTGTGAATCGCAATTATCTGACCGCCCAAATCTTTTAATGCCTCTACAGATGTATAGAAAGCTGCTCCTTCGGCACAGTCTACTACAATCTTCATTCCGGTCAAATCTATCGGTACTGACTGCACTGCATGATTAATATATTCTTCTCTGGCATCATTACGATATTTTACTTTTCCCACTCCGGAACCGGTGGGGAATTTAACTCCGGCCATATTATTTTTCATAAGGGCTTCGATTTCATCTTCTAATTCATCGGATAATTTATATCCGTCACCATTAAAGAATTTGATCCCATTAAATTCTACCGGATTGTGAGATGCAGAAATTACAACTCCGGCATCTACCTTATATTTTCTTGTCAAATATGCTACCGCAGGAGTTGGTATTACACCAACATAAACTGCATTGGCACCCACACTGCAAACGCCTGCCATAAGAGCATTGGCTAACATATCTCCGGAAATTCGTGTATCACATCCCACCATAATAGTCGGTTTATGCTGTGTCTGTTTTGTTAACACATAAGCGCCTGCCTGCCCCAGCTGCATTGCCATCAAAGGTGTCAGTTCTTCATTGGCGATTCCTCTTACACCATCCGTACCAAATAATCTAGCCATATTAGTCCTCCATTATTTCCTAATATTATTTTTTGGATATCTTTACTTGCACCTGAATTTCATCTTCTACCCAGATTCCTTCCGGTACATCAAACCGTACATCCATTTCATAGGTTCCGGCTTCCAATTCTATCAGATTATTGTCATTCATATATGACAACACATCCACTTTAGCTTTTATATCCTCTTTATCAAAATCAGCTTTAGAAGAAATAAATCCTGTCATAGTTACTGACTCCTCTTCTAATGCTTCCACTTTTGCTTCGATTCCCTCCGGTACATTAATAATCTGCACCTGATCACTTATAATTTCAATCTCTTCTGTAAAGGTCTCATCCACCACCACAGTTACTTTTACATTTCCATCAAAACTCTGATCTGCAAAAATCACATTTTCAGGCAGGTATTCCCCGATATTGACCGTAGTTATTATATCTTCCTTGGCACCCTGAATATCAATAGCATCGGTAATTTCAAACTTATTCAGACTCCGAAGCACAGAACTTTTTGCTGCCACAAGAACCGTTGACGGATCACTTATGATTTCTCCTGTGAAATCATAACCTTTTGCCGCATTTCCTTTGGTCGTAAAAGCGATAGGAATTTCTTTGGTAGCCAGAATACTTGCTACACACTGCACTTCATTGATACTGGTCGTAAGGCGGCTGTCATTAATTTTATTTCCTTCCGCATCATATAATTCCACCGGAAGAATCATACTAACATCTTCTGTAGCATATGCCAAATCAAAATTCACAACTGCTTTGTCTACCAACACAACTGCTGATTCCGGTCCGGAAATACGCAAAGCATTCTGTTCCGTAGATACTTTACCAACAATATATCCGTCTTCCGGTACATTTTTGGTCACCACTTCCAGTTTTTTCTGGACTCTTCGTATATTTTCCACCTTCACTTCTAAATAAGTATCTGCAGAACGGATACTTTCAATTTTGCTTCCGCTGGTCTTCACGGTAGACAGTTTGATCGGTACCTGATTGTTCTCATCTATTTCGTTCAAATCTGCTGTAGCTACAATATTAGAGGACGAAAAACTATCCATAACAGATCTGTTTCCTCTAACTCTTACCGTAATCTCATCGGAATCATTCAGTACTTCTACATATTTACCTGTACTAGTCATTGCATTCACATTCAATAACTGGACCACAACAGAATAATCCTTACTCTGGTAAGGATCATTAATATTAATGGATATCATCCAAAGACCTGCCGCAAATAGTACAGCAATAATCTTTAAATTAAGATTGTTTGTTCCTTTTTCTTTCATACTGTCTCCTATTTGCTTTTATTTAAATTTATATTTAAAATTCTTCGTTTCTTCTCTTCTGTAGGTTTATTCTGAATTTTAGCCAATTGTCTTTCAATATCTTCTGCCTTGAGGTTACGTGTCAGTTCGCCTTTATAAGCCACACTGATTTTTCCTGTTTCCTCAGATACAATCAGAGTCATGGCATCCGTTGCTTCCGAAATTCCCAAACCGGCACGATGTCTTGTACCCAATGCCTTATTAATCTGCATATTATCAGATAATGGCAGATAACATGTAGCAGAACTGATTCTGTTCCCCTGCACAATAACAGCACCATCGTGCAATGGCGTGTTATGTTCAAATATATTAATCAAAAGCTGGTTGCTGACAACAGCATCCACCTCAATTCCCGTATTCTCATATTCTGTTAACAAATCGTTCTGTGCGATTACAATTAACGCTCCCGTTTTTACCTTGCTCATTTCCACACAAGCCTTGGCAATTTCTTTAATCGTCCGATCCGAAAACAATCCTTCTTCATCACGATTAAAATCTACCGGCAGGAATGCACTGAAAAAGTTCTTTTTCCCTAATGTTTCCAAAGCCTTTCTGAGCTCCGGCTGTAAAATAACGATAACCGCAATTACACCTAAATATACTACATTTTGTGCAATCCAAACAATGGTATTCATTTCCAGCACTACAGCAATCAAAAACATTGCCATAATAGAAACAACACCTTTCATAAGGAACCATGCACGGGTATTTCGCATCCAAACCAAAATATGATATATCACAAAAGAAATTATTGCGATTTCCAATATGTCAATGATACCCGGTCTCGGAATATAGAGATTACTTAAATTATTTTCCAAAAAAGATAAAATTTGTTCCATTTATTGTCTATCCTGTTTCACTCTGTTTTTCTTAATCTCTTCCGTTCTTACTGTTGTACGGGATACTCCATGTGAGGTCTTTATGGTACTCACATGTTTCTCCTGTTTTGCAGATACTTTTTTATGTTGTTTGTTAATTCTTTTTACTTTTTTCTCCGGAGCTGCCAACACATTCTTTGGTACTGCTTTTACGTAATAATAATATTCGTCATCTTCAAATTGTACTACTTCAGTCCGGGTATAGTCTACGTTAAACTCTAAAAATTGTATTACAAGACAGATTAAAAAAGAACCGATACTTCCTAAAGCTATGGCAATTACAGAAAACTGTAATTCCAAAATAAATTCACATACCAATAATAATATAGCACACACGGAAAGTCCGCTGATAATGGCTATGGTCCATGCATGATCCACAGAAAGCCTTCGGATAACATATACTGCCAGTAATACCAGAATAAATACTATCATAGTAACCAGCATCGCCTTATTATCCAAAATCCCATCCAACATAATTTTGAATTTCTGGGATCCGGTTTCTGCATCCATAGCCGAAAAGATGGTAGCATTATCTATCATAAACTTAATCATATAATAGACCACAACACCACAACTGACAGAAATTGCTGCCACCGGTCCTCCAAGCAGTCCCATGGCTACCGGCATAACATAAGGAATTTTAAATGCAAACAATAAAGGGGTAAGCAACACGACAATAGTATCTTTCGGCACAAAACGAAAATATAATAAAAACATAATCGCAAACACTGCCAGAACCACCACTGCGCACTCAGCTGCCAAAGCATACGACTGCAGTAAAATCCATAATGCAGCTACAATTACCACAAAATTTTTAGGCATAAACGAACACATTAAAGCTACCACCAGAACGAGGGCCGAATTGCTTAAAATACTCATATATCCCATAGATGTATTAATTGCAATCAAAGAAACCAACGCCATCAAAAACTTCACACATGGTTTCAGATATACCTCATATTTTGCATAATAATTTTTTAAATATTCTCTAAATTCCAATAAACCTGTCATGTACTTTCCCTTTCGGTTTTTCTATTACTGTTCACACATGACCAGTAACTTCTATTCTTCTTCGCCATATATACGAGATAATTTTTTCAAATTGGCATAATAAAGCTTCGTACTTTGCAAAGCTCTGTTGTACTTATACAACGATATCACATATGTAATCAGCAATGTAATGCACAGAAAAATCACGTATATAATTATGACACTTTTTGCAAATTCAAACATATCCATACGATAGATTTCTTTCATAAAAACTTCAAAATCATACAACACATATAACCCAAGCATAATTACAAAAGCTATCGTAGTAGAAATAACGGACTTTAACATTTGCATACTGATATAATCACTTTTGAAAAAGCTGACTATCGTTTTATTTTTTTTATGTTCTTCTTTCTCATAAGCCGCCATTCTTGTCATCAGCTTAATACGATCTTCATTTACCATACAAGAATCTTGCCTTTCTAATTCTATTTATCCAGAAAACGCATTCTTGCACTGGTTTTAGTTTCCTGCTTCTTCACCACCTCTGTTGCCAAAGGATTTCCCATAGCAGACTGGAATTTTGCAGCCAGGTCATTGGAACATTCAGGACAGTATTTGCCGCCTCGAATCATCCTTCCACATCTTTCACATTCAATTCCAAGTGGTGAATCATCCGCCAACATCAATCTGTCATCTCTAATCCACTGCTGAATCTGTTTCATAGTTACATCACAAGCTTCTGCCACTTCCTGCATACTGGATCTTCCATGTTCCTGTACATATTTCTTCACATCCTGGAATTTATCTTCTTCCTTCTCACGACACTCAGGACAAAAACTCGGTCCCATTACATAGTTAAATAAACGTCTGCATTTTTTACAAGTTCTAACATTCATAATATGCCCTCCTTTTTAAACCATCTCATAAACCATACCCGATGGACACGGTCAAAAAATAAACATTCTTGATTCCTGCCCTACGGCATACACCGGCAATTGCATCCATGGTACTGCCTGTGGTATAAATATCATCAATGATTATAATTGTATTTAATTTTACATCATTTGTACCCAATTTGAAAGCCTTTTTCAAATTATTTTGCCTATCTGTACCAACAATTTCCTTCATAGGACGCGTATTTTTGCATCTTACTACCAAATTAGTGATTACAGGCAGTTTCCAATGCCGTCCCAATTCCCGAGCAATCAATTCTGCCTGATTATATCCCCGTTTCTTTTGTTTTTTTCTATGAAGGGGAACCGGAATCAATGCTTCCGGTTTCCATTGTCTTCTTTTTTCTTCAAAACGATACGCCATCTGTTCCCCATAAAATGCAGCATATTCCATCCGCCCCGAATACTTAAAACGGTAAAGGGACAGCCGGATGTACTCATAAGGGAACAAAGCTGCTCCTTGTGTAAAATAATGCTCTTTACACCTGCAATCATAACAATACTCTTCCTCTTCTTTCACTGGTTTTCCACATTTAAAACACGAGGAACCGGAAGAATATTCTATTTTCTTTTTACATGCTTCACATATCTGCTTTTCTCCCCAAGGAAGAATTTTGTCACACACAGTACATCTTCTTGGAAAAATTAAGTCTAAAAATAAATTTACTTTCAATAGAGTCCTTTCACTTCTCTGATTCGTTTTTCCAATCCTGTATAACGCATATTTTGATTATTGTTGGCAACCATTTCATCAATGGTTTCCCTACTGCCCAAAACGGTAAGACAGTTTCTTGCTCTAGTGACCCCCGTATAAAGCAAGTTTCGGTTAAATAATTGTTTGGGTCCGGATAGCAACGGCATAATAACTGCCGGATATTCACTTCCCTGAGATTTGTGAATCGTAATAGCATATGCCAGTTCTAATTCATCCAGACCGGAAAATGGATAAGTTACCCTTCGCATATCATCAAATTCCACTACCAGAGTCTGGTTGTAATTATAGATTTCTTTTACAATGCCCATATCTCCGTTGAATACACCAATTCCTTTATCAATAGGAATATTATATTTACTTACAATTTCCCATTCCAACTGGTAATTATTGCGAATCTGCATTACCTTATCTCCAACTCGGAAAATGGTATCTCCAAACTCATACTCTTCTTTTTCTTTTGACTCAGGATTCAGATATTTTTGTAAAATCTGATTCAGGCTCTGAACTCCCAGATTTCCTTTTCGCATAGGAGTGAGTACCTGAATTTCAAACGGAGACACATCACAATACCCCGGAAGTTTATCCTGTATCAACTGAATCATATGTTTATAAATTACATTTACATCTTTTCGCTCCAAGAAGAAGAAATCTCTGCTTTTATTATTTAGGTTCAGGCTTTCTCCCTGATGAATCTTGTGGGCATTGACAACGATATCACTATCCTGTGCCTGTCGGAAGATTTTCTGTAACCCCACTACCGAAAAAGCACCACTGGAAATCAAATCCTGTAAAACCTGCCCCGGTCCCACCGATGGTAACTGATTCACGTCTCCTACCAGAATCAGTCTGGTTCCCGGTGCAATGGCTTTCAACAAAGCCTGGAACAAGTGAATATCCACCATGGACATTTCGTCAATAATTATCACATCTGCTTCCAACGGGTTATCCTGGTTTTTGGTAAAACTGGCTTTTCTTCCATCCTCCTCCAATCCCCCATTTAATTCCAAAAGGCGATGAATAGTTCTGGCTTCAAACCCTGTAGCTTCCGTCATTCTTTTGGCCGCTCTTCCTGTTGGTGCTGCCAAGAATATATCCAGTCCTTCTCTTTCAAAATAGCGGATAATCATATTAATGGTAGTTGTTTTTCCCGTTCCCGGACCACCGGTCAAAAGGAAAACTCCATGCAGGACTGCTTCTGCCACTGCCTGCCGTTGAAGTTCGTCCAGTTCTAACTCTAAATTATCTTCCAATTTTTCAATCTTCTTTAAAATCTGCCCTCGAAATTCTTCTTCCTGCTCTCTTTCCTCTTCGGTAGGAAAATAATCCACTGCCGAATCAATCTCTGCTAACATCTTTGCACAGTTCAATTCCGCATAATAGTAAGTAGAGGCATAAACAAAAACTCGATCTTCCTGCGTTTTAATTACCAATTTTTTATCCATAGCCAGATTGCTGAGCTGAATTTCAATTACTTCCGGTGGAATCTGTAGCATGATTGAAGTATTGCGAAGCAGAATTTCCTTCGGCAGATAAACATGTCCTTCCACGCTTGCCAAAAGCAGCGTATATAAGATTCCGCTACGGATTCTAAAATCAGAGTCTGTACGAATTCCTATTTTAGCAGCAATCTCATCTGCCATTTTAAATCCGATCCCATGAATATCTTCCGCCAGCTGATAAGGATTTTCTTTCATGACCTGATAAACACGCATGCCATAAGTATCATATATTTTTACTGCCAATGCATTACTGATTCCGTATTGCTGAAGAAAGATCATAGCCTCTCGCATACCTTTTTTCTCATCCATCTGTTCGCTGATTTCCCTGGCAATGCGCTCACTGATTCCTTTAATTTCCACCAATCGTTCCGGTTCTTCTTCTATAATACGAAAGGTATCTGCACCAAATTTTTTAACAATTCTTTTTGCCAGTGCAGGTCCTACTCCCTTGATAGCCCCGCTTCCCAGATAACGTTCCATACTATCTGCATCACTGGGCGGTACAATTCGATAAGAACTTACTTTTATCTGACTTCCATAAATAGCATGTGCCACTTCTTCCCCTTCAATCAGTAAATTATCACCCTGATCTATCTGTCCCAAAGTTCCTACACAGGTAATTTCATCACCTTCACTGACTAATATGAATACGGTATAACCATTTTCCGGCTTTCGGTATATAATATGGTCTACATATCCTGTTATTTCCATTTTATCCGTTCCATTCCCTTATAGTTTTAAAAGCCACTCCAATCGTCGGAGTGGCTTATCATTATAGTCCATAATTTCGTTTCATCTGTTCATACAACATCTGTGCAATTCCCAGCCCCTGTGTTTCTGTAGAAGTCTGTGTTAATTCCTGCAATGCAGAATCTTTAAAATAATCTACTAATGCTGTACTGGTTCCGGAAGAGGATTCATCTTTAATGATAGTTTTTTCCATCTGTTTGAATACCTGTTCCATAAAATATGCTTCAAATTGTTTACAGACATCTAATAATTCTTCATCACTTGCCTGAGAATAATCTTTAGAGACTGTATCCTGCATTTTTTTAGCACTGACATTATCCGTCTGCTGATTTAAATACTCTGTATATACATTACTTAATCCTGAGATATCCATTTTTCTCTCCCATACTTCAATAATCTTTACTTCCTTCAGTGTTAAAATTTACACGTCCGCTTTCAAGGTCCTAACTTACTATCGTTTCAACTGGTTTGCCTGCTGCAACATTTCATCTGTCGTAGTAATTGCTTTAGAGTTCATTTCATATGCTCTCTGTGCTACGATTAAATTTACCATTTCATCTGCTACCTGAACACTGGAGCCTTCCAAGTATCCCTGAATCACTTCACTCTTCTTAACATTATTATTCGTAGATTCATTGATCGCTGCACCACTGGCTGCTGAAACCGCATACATAGTACTATCCACTTTTTCCAGACCGGATGGATTCGTAAACTGATAGATACCAATTTGAATACCAATTGTCTGAGGATTATTATTTTCATCCGGGTAAGTTAACTGCCCGTCCGCATTTACTCCAATCTTGGACGCCACATACTGGGTTCCCAAAGTAATTGGTTTCCCGGAAGTATCTAATACCGGAAGTCCATCTGAGTTAGCCAACATCATGCCATCCTGAGATGTTGTAAAAAGGAAGTTACCATTTCTGGTATAATAAGTTTCTCCATCCTGTCCACGAAGAGCAAAGAAACCCTCTCCTGAGATTGCAAATGCAGTAGAACTTTCAGAAGCCAACATACTTCCCTGTTTAAAAATAGATGTAATTGCTGAGTTACGAACACCAAGACCTACCTGTGCGCCAACCGGTTTATTTTCACCATTGGCAGTAGTTGTTTTGGTTTGTATTGTCTGGTAAAGCAAAGATTTAAACTCTGCCACTTCTGCTTTATATCCTGTTGTATTTACATTTGCCAGGTTATTGGCAATGGTATCTACATTTGTCTGCTGGGCAATCATACCTGTTGCCGCTGTCCATAATGATCTTACCATGATGTTTCCTTCTTTCTGGTTCTCTTTTTCTTATGTCATATAAATTCTTGTTTTGCTAATTTCCAATTTTCATTCCAAGAACACTTCTTATCCAACCTACTTGTTAGATTTTTCTAAATAATTTTAAATTTTACCAAGCTGGTTTGCTGCAATCTCCAGAGTACTGTCATAAGTTTGAACGATCTTCTGATTTGTTTCATACGCTCTGGATACAGAAATCATCTCTACCATTTCAGATACTACCTGCATATTTGACATTTCCAAATATCCTGACAAAGTCTGGTAATCACCGGTTTTCTCTTTTGCACCGTCTACCGGCTGATAATAATTCTCCCCATAATGTTCCAGATAATTATAATCTTCAAAATCTGTAATGTCCAAAGTAGCCACTAATTTATCATTCTGGTAAATTCTTCCCATCTTATCAATCACAGATGTCTGTAATGGATCTAATTTAATTCTGCCGTTCTTACCTAATACAAAATCTCCATCCTTGGTAACCAGATAACCATCTTTATTTAAAGTAAAGCTTCCGTCTCTGGTATATTTTGTAGAAGTCTCTCCTGCTTTATTTTTGAATTCCACAGAAAAGAAACCCGTTCCCGAAAGAGCAATATCATAAGTATTGCCGGTTTCTCTAAGAGAGCCCTGACTATAGTCTGTATAATTTTCTCCGATTTTAACACCAAGACTGATTCCACCCAAAGGTCTTACTTGGCTGGCATCCGTAGTATCCTTAATTTTTAAAGCCAATACCTCATCAAATGCCTGACTGGTAGCCCCCTCTTTTTTATAACCTACGGTAGATGCATTGGCAAGGTTATTTGTCAAAACATCCATTCTGTGCTGTTCGTTGATCATGCCTGTATAGGCGGTATAAAGTCCTTTTACCATAGGTTCTCCTTCTCACTTCGTTCGCAGAAGAACGCTCCGCGATGCACCCAAAATGTACTTTCAGTACATTTTGGCGCTGCAATACTCGGGTTTTCTATTCGAAAACACCTCGCGTTACTGCCAACTTATAGTTATTCTTTATATTACTTTATTTTACTCTTTATTCATCACGATAACCGGATAAAAATTCTACATATTTTCCGGTACCAATGGCTACTGCTGTCATTGGTTCTTCTGCTGTCATAGTATTAATACCTGTTTTGGAACTGATTAATTCTTCCAAACCACGAAGTAAGCTTCCTCCACCAGTCAATACAATTCCTCTATCAGCAATATCGGCTGCCAATTCCGGTGGAGTTTTTTCTAATACCGTATGAATTGCTTCTACAATCTGAGAAGTAATATCTTTTAATGCTTCTTCTGTTTCTTCTGAAGAAACTCGTACTGTTTTTGGCAGACCTGTTACCAGGTTTCTACCTCTGACATCTAAGAAATCCGGTTCCGGTCTCTTATACGCAGAACCGATTTTAATCTTAATATCTTCTGCGGTTCTTTCACCAATCAGAAGATTATGTTTCTTTCTCATATAACGAACAATAGCTTCGTCAAAGTCATCCCCTGCTACTTTAATAGAAGCACTTACTACAGTACCTCCTAAAGAGATAACTGCGATATCCGAAGTACCTCCTCCAATATCTACGATCATATTTCCACAAGGTTTTGAAATATCAATCCCTGCACCGATTGCAGCTGCAATTGGTTCTTCGATGATAGATACATCTCGTGCTCCTGCCTGATATGTTGCATCTTCTACGGCTTTCTTTTCTACTTCTGTAACCCCACTAGGTACGCAAACCGCGATACGTGGTTTTCTTAAGGTTCTTCTTCCCATCGCTTTCTGAATGAAATATTTCATCATTTTTTCCGTTACGGTATAGTCAGAAATAACCCCCTGACGAAGTGGTCTTACTGCTACAATATTTCCCGGAGTTCTACCAAGCATAAGTCTGGCATCTTCTCCAATTGCTTTAATTTTATTTGTATCTCGATCAAAAGCTACTACGGAAGGCTCTTTTAAAACTACTCCTTTTCCTCTGATATATACTAAAATGCTGGCGGTTCCTAAATCGATCCCAATGTCTGTGTACTGCATCTTTTTGCCCCTTTCTTTTCGGATTGAAAACTGCTGTCATTTTATGCAGCTTTCCTATTTATATACTAAATCTGTAATAATCATTTGTAACACGCAAATAGTTACTGTTCACTCGCATTTAAGCAAACTAAAACAATACTCGCAATTATACGGATACATTATAACTGAATTATCCCAATTTTAAAAGGGGTTTCACAAAAAGTTTATAAATTTATACAACGATCCGGAAGCAACGTTTTCGAGCCTGCTCTGAATCGTTACTTGCACTTGTCTCTTTCCAGAATCTTCTTCACATATTTTCCGGTGTAAGATCCGGGAACCTGTGCCACTTCTTCAGGCGTTCCATAAGCCACTACAGTTCCTCCCTTGTCACCGCCTTCCGGTCCCATATCTATGATATAGTCTGCTGTTTTAATAACATCCAGATTATGCTCGATTACTACTACAGTATTTCCGCCTTCTGCCAGACGATGCAAAATATCAATTAACTTGTGTACATCTGCAAAATGAAGTCCTGTCGTGGGTTCGTCCAGAATATAAATGGTATGTCCCGTACTACGTTTGCTAAGTTCTGTGGCCAGTTTGATACGCTGTGCTTCGCCTCCGGAAAGGGTCGTGGATGGCTGTCCCAATTTTACATAGGAAAGACCCACGTCATAAAGTGTCTCTATTTTACGACGTATGCTTGGAAGATTTTCAAAGAAAGGCATCGCTTCTTCTACTGTCATATCCAAGACATCAAAAATACTCTTTCCTTTATATTTTACATCCAGAGTTTCTC
>CAZSBV010000027.1:0-13754 GCA_964605105.1 uncultured Lachnospiraceae bacterium
AAAAGCGGAAGCAGAGGCAAAAGCGGAAGCAGAAGCAAAAGCGAAGACTAAGACAGAAACAAAAGCCAAAAAAGAAGCAGCTAAGACAACAAAGAAAAAATAAGCTGTTGCTTACGTGAAAAAAGAGAATTTTAAGAACGTATAGTGAAAAAGGATAAGGGACAGATCTTGAGTTTGATGAGGTTTGTCCCTTGGTTTTTGCTGCTTCTAAGTCCGGGAAGTTTGTGGTACAATAAAAAACAGATTATAAGTGATGGAATGCAAGTGGCAAAAGCTGAAAACTTGCTGATTTGAAACAAGAAATTGGAGATTATATGGAAGAAAAGAAAATCCGGATAAATAAATATATTGCAGATGCCGGAATCTGTTCCAGAAGAGAAGCAGATAAGCTGGTAGAGCAAGGTCTTGTCATGGTAAATGGATGGTTGGCAGAGAGTGGAACTAAGGTTGGAAAATATGATGAGGTAACTGTAAGAGGAAAGAAGATTTCTGCAGCTGAGGAAAAGATTGTGCTTGCCTATTATAAACCTGTAGGAGTGACATGTACGGAAAGAGATCTGCACGCAAAAAAGACGGTAATACAGGATCTGAAATATCCTGTAAGGGTTACCTATGCAGGAAGATTAGATAAGGATTCTGAAGGGTTACTTTTGATGACCAATGATGGTAATCTTATCAATGGTTTAATGAGAGCGGCAAATTTTCATGAAAAGGAATATGTGGTTAAGGTAGATAAAGAAATTACTGAAGATTTTATAAGAGATATGGCGGCGGGAGTTTATCTTCCGGAACTGGAAAAGACCACCAGACCTTGTGAAGTGGAATACATTGGGAAATATACGTTTAAAATTATTTTGACACAAGGTTTAAATCGCCAGATCAGGCGTATGTGTAAAGAATTAGGATATCAGGTAAAGCAGCTGCGTCGAATTCGAATTGCAAACATTGAATTGGGTAAGCTAAAACCAAGAGAATACAGAAGACTTACAGATTTTGAATTGGAAACTTTGTATTCTAAAGTAAGAAATCAGGAGAAAGATTATGACTTCATTAAATAGAATGAAAGAACTTATTACAATTTTACAGGAAGCTTCCAAAGCTTATTATGCTGAGGACAGAGAAATAATAAGTAATTTTGAATACGATAAGTTATATGATGAACTGGTGAAACTGGAAGAAGAAACAGGAACTGTTCTGGCAGGCAGTCCCACCGTAACCGTTGGATATGAAGCAGTGGAGGAACTACCAAAAGAAGCCCATGAAAGTCCTATGCTTTCTTTGGGAAAAACAAAGGATAGGGAAGAATTAAGAGATTGGCTAAAGGATAAAGAAGGATTGTTATCTTGGAAATTAGATGGTCTTACGGTTGTTCTTACTTATGAAAATGGGAAATTGTTAAAGGCGGTTACCCGTGGTAATGGAGAAGTGGGAGAAGTTGTTACTAATAACGCCAGAACTTTTATAAATCTGCCATGGAACATTCCCTATAATGGAAAGTTAATTCTTCGTGGTGAAGCAGTCATTACTTACGAAGACTTTAAGAAAATAAATGAGACAATAGTAGAGGCAGAAGCAAAATATAAAAATCCAAGGAATTTGTGTTCCGGCTCTGTGCGTCAGTTAAACAATGAAGTGACAAAAAACAGAAGAGTGAGATTTTTTGCATTTTCGCTTGTGAAGGAAACGCAGGCTTCTACTGAAAATTTTGAGCAAACACAGGAATTCATAACACATGAAGCCGAATTTGAATTTTTAAAATCGCTCGGTTTTGAAGTTGTTGAATATAAAAAAGTTACAGCAGATACCATTTTAGATACGATAAATTATTTTGAAGAAAAGGTGGCAGGATATGAAGTGCCATCCGACGGTCTGGTGCTAACCTATGATGATATTGCCTATGGTAAATCCTTAGGTAGAACAGCCAAATTTCCACGTGATTCTATCGCTTTCAAATGGGCAGATGAAATGCGTGAGACGAAACTACTGGAAATGGAATGGAGTCCAAGCAGAACCGGGCTGATCAATCCGGTAGCAATTTTTGAGCCGGTAGAATTGGAAGGAACTACAGTCAGTCGAGCATCTGTGCACAATATCAGCATTGTAAGAAATCTGAAATTGGGAATTGGAGACACCATTACCGTATATAAAGCAAATATGATCATTCCTCAAATTGCAGAGAATCTTACCATGTCCGATTCTCTGGAAATTCCGGAACACTGTCCGGCTTGTGGTGGAGGAACTGAAGTAAGACAGGTCAATGAAGTGCAGTCATTGTATTGTACGAATCCGGATTGCAGTGCAAAGAAAATTAAGGCATTTACTTTATTTGTAAGCCGTGATGCGTTGAATATTGAGGGCTTAAGTGAAGCTACTTTGGAAAAGTTTATTGCGAAAGGCTTTCTTCATGATTTTACAGATATTTTCCATCTCAATAGATATGAAGAGGAAATTAAGGAGATGGAAGGCTTTGGGGAAAAGTCTTACAATAATTTAATTGCAAGTGTAGAAAATGCCAGAAATACAACACTTCCGAAAATGATTTATTCTCTGGGAATTGCGAATATTGGTCTTGCCAATGCAAAGATGATCTGTAAAGAATATAAGTATGATTTACAGGCCATGATGAAGGCAGATGAAGAAGAACTAAGTCAGATTGATGGAGTAGGAGCAGTCATTGCCGGTACGTTCTGTGATTATTTCAGAGATGAAAAGCATCAGCAACTGGTAGAGAAACTCTTAGAAGAGCTAAAGATAGCTGTAGAAACAATAGAAGAGGAAAATCAGATTTTAGCAGGAAAATCCTTTGCCATTACCGGTAGTCTGGAACATTTTGAAAACAGAAATCAGTTAAAAGAAAAAATTGAGTCATTAGGAGGAAAGGTTACAGGAAGCGTAACGGGAAAAACTTTTGCATTGATTAATAATGATGCGGCCTCTAATTCTTCCAAAAATAAAAAAGCAAGAGAATTGGGCGTGGAAATTATGACGGAAAGAGAGTTTTTGGATAAATATGTTAAATAGTAATGAAAGAAGGATAAAAACAAACAGCGATTATGTAGAATATTACAAATCTTTAATACGTTTTTCGTTTAAACTAGTGCATCGTTTTAGCGAATTTTGGAACGAAATTTTAACTGAATATGGATTGAATCAGACAGAATTTTTGATTTTAGGTGTGGTTGTGGATCATCCCGGATTATCACAACAGGAGATTGTAAAAGTTGTAGGTACAGATAAATCGATTGTTTCCAGAAATTTGAAGAGATTGGAAAAAAAAGAGTTAGTAAGACGTAGTCCTAATAACGAATATAATCATGGTCATTTTTGTGAGCCGACGGAACTGGGAAAGAAGATTTATGATGAGATTCATGAAAAAGGGGATCCATTAATTGAAGAACGATTTTCAGTGGTGGATCATGAAGATATACAAATAGCCAGTGAGACATTAATGAAAATATGGGGCCATATTTATTAAGTGGAGTTTTACAGTGAAATAATACGAAAAAGAGTTTGGTGAGAAAAAAAGCTCATCAAACTCTTTTTATGTAGAAAGCATATAACGTTCAAGTAATTGTTATTGTATTTAAGATAATTCATACGGTGTGGTCTGATATACGAAGTAGTTCAGCCAGTTAGTGTACAGATTGTTGCAGTGGCTTCTCCATTGCAGCTTAGGTTTCTGGGTATCATCATCATTTGGGAAGTAGTTCTTTGGAATATCAATCGGCAATCCCTTATTTTTATCACGGAAATATTCGTTTTTCAGAGTCAAACGGTCATATTCCGGATGTCCCATAACAAAGACCTGTTTTCCTTCTTCTGTCATAGCCAGCAGAACTCCGGCTTCTTTAGATTCTGCCAATACCGTCAAATCTTTACAGGCATGAATTTTTTCAGCAGGAACGGTTGTGTGTCTGCTGTGGGGAATGAAGAAATAATCATCAAAACCACGAACCAGAGGATTTTTGCGGTTGGACACTTTGTGTTCAAAAACACCAAATAATTTGGCATCTAATAGTACTTTATCGATTCCAAAATGGTGATAAAGTCCGGCTTGAGCACCCCAGCAAATATGGAATGTGGAAGTTACATTGGTCTTGGACCAGTCCATGATCTCACATAATTCGGTCCAATAATCTACCTCTTCAAAAGCCATTTGTTCTACCGGAGCACCGGTAATGATCATGCCATCCCATTTTTTATCCTTTAATTCATCAAAAGTATTATAAAATTTATTTAAATGAGTGCTGGAAGTATGGGTTGAAACGTGACCGCTGATTTTCATGAAAGTAACATCCACCTGTAATGGAGTATTACTCATGGCACGAAGTAACTGTAATTCAGTATCTTCTTTTACAGGCATTAAATTTAATATGATGATCTGCAATGGTCGAACATCCTGATGAATTGCACGATATTCGTCCATGACAAATATGTTTTCATTCTCCAGAATATTTTTTGCAGGTAAATCGCTTTGAATCTTAATTGGCATATCGCTCACCGTCCTATGTTTATTACTGTTTACAACAGTTGCCGTAATTTTATCTGCCGTATATTTTATCATATGAAAAAGGTAATCGCAACTACAAGAGAGAAGCAGGAGTGAGCATTTTTTTGATATAAACTTGTATTTTTTGAGACATTATTGTAAAATCCTAGTTATATTTGAAAAGTTCTAAGAGGTGACAAATGATAGATTCAGCAACTATATCTATCCAGTACATAAAAAAAGACGATTTTACCGGTAGTTACAAGGGAATGCGTTATCGCTTATCTAAGTCAGGAGATGGTATGGAAGTGGTAATTTGGCCGGGACCTTATAATTTTGTGAAAACACCGGAACAAAAGAAGCAAAGAAAAGAGTTTCCTCTGACCGTGGAAGGGAAAGAGGAGGCTGTGAAATGGCTGAATGAACAATACGAGGTTCAAAAGCAGCTGTGGGACAGTGCATTACATTAAGGAAAAAGTGGGGATTCTGAGAAATGGTTACAGATTTTTTGTATTCGTTTTTCGGAATCTTTATTTTGTTTCTAAAAAAAGTATGAATAAAGTATTATATTTCTTAAATTGAGGCTACTGACATTTACTTTTGGACTTTCCTTTGATAAAATAAATAAGATTGAGGATACTGTGTTTTTAAGGATGAATTTAAATACTGAGTGTCAAACAGAAAAGAAAGAATATCGTATAGAAGTATAAAAATGGAGGTAAACATGAAACAGAATCTGATAGATAAAATGGAGCGAAAATGGGGAAAATACGCGATTCAGAATCTCTCGCTGTATTTGATTATCTGCTATGCCTTTGGATATATCATTCAAATGGTAAATGCAAACTTTTTTAATTATCTGACATTGGAACCTGCACTGGTATTGCAGGGACAAATATGGAGATTGTTGACATGGATTGTCGTGCCACCGTCATCCAGCAATATTATATTTACACTTCTTATGTTGTATTTTTATTATTCCATTGGAAATAATATGGAAAGAGCATGGGGAACCTACCGGTTCAATGTTTATATCTTTTCCGGTATGTTGTTCACTATTTTAGGAGCATTTTTGGCGTATGGGATTTATTATTTTGGTTATGGAATTAATGCCGTAGGAATTGGTACATTTGTAAGTACGTACTATATTAATATGTCTATTTTACTTGCTTATGCAGCTACATTCCCGGATATGCAGATTGTCATGATTTTATTTGTTTTCCCGATACCAATGAAAGTGAAATGGTTAGGAATTTTATATGCATTTATATTGGCAATGGAAGCAGTGAGCACAAACCTGGTAGGAAAGATTATTATTATAGCATCTCTGCTTAATTTTATTGTTTTCTTTTTGTATTCCAGAAATAGAAAATATGCTTCTCCAAAGCAGGTATATAAGCAGAAAACATATCAGGCAGAAGTGCGAAAAATGCAGAAAATTACAAAACATAAATGTGCAATCTGTGGAAGAACAGAAGACAGCAATCCGGAATTAGAATTCAGATTTTGTTCCAAATGTGACGGTAATTATGAATATTGTCAGGATCATTTGTTCACCCATGAACATGTGAAGATTCAATAATTTTTATCAGAATGAGTAAAAGAAGTCTGTTATGTGTGATAGTGGCAAAATGTACATTAAAATAATGAGTTGGGGATATAGAAAAAATGAGAGAAAAATATGAAAAAGAAGGATTTTCACAAGACCAGATTGATGAAATTGAAATAGGAATCCAGAAAGGATTGAAAGTGTCGTACTATGCTAAGAAAGAGTTCTTAGCAATACAGATGCGTCAGATTCGATTGGGGTTAGAAGAAAATTTAGCTGTTGGGAAATATGCCAAGCCGGAATACGATTGGTTTCAGATGGAAGAAATTCGTGAAGGGTTGAAAGAAGGGCTGGATGTTTCGAAATATGCAGATCCTAATTTATCCTATGAGATTATGCGTCAGCTTAGAAAAGGTCTGGCACAGGGAATAGACCTACCTTATAAGAGTGGATGGTCAGCAGGCGTTTTAAGAGAAGTGCGTCGAGCCTTATTAGCCAAGGTCAATATCACAAAATATATTCGCGAAGGGTATAAAGAGGAACAGCTGAAAGAAATACGAAAAGCAATCGAAAATGGGATTGATGTTGAGCCTTATATATCGGTCAACTATAATGGCGCCGGCATTCATGAAATTGTAGAAGGTCTTGAGAGTAAATTAGATGTTACCATGTATGCCAAGGAAGGATACAATTGGCAACAGATGCGAGAAATCCGTTTGGGGTTAAAAGACCGTATACAGACAGATTATTATATTAATGTACTTTTTAACTGGAAGCAAATGCGGGAAATTCGACTGGGGTTAGAAGAAGGACTTCCGGTAGAACAATATGCGACTTTAATGTATACAGCAAAGGAGATGGAAAAGAAGCGTAAGGCGCTTTCGGAGGCTTATATGGAACAGCCTTCTGAAGAAACAGAATATATTGAGCAGATTATGGATGCCAAGGAGAAACTGGATTTTTCCATCAATATCAGTAAAGATGAAATGGAAGCGGTTTTAGTCTTTCATACAAATAATAAAAAGATTGATAGAGAAACTCTTTTTCTTCATTTGTTCAAAGCAGGTATTATTTATGGAATCAATGATGATGCTGTAAATATTGTGACGAAGGGAATCTGCAGGGAAGAATATTTAACTATTGCACGCGGAACTCAGCCGGAAAGAGGTGAGGACGGAAGTTATGAATTTTTCTTCAGAACTGAGGTTAGTAAAAAGCCTGTTATATTAGAGGATGGAACAGTCGATTACAAAAATATTGATTGGATGGAAATGGTAAAAAAGAATCAGAAAATTGCTTATTATCATGAAGCCGAAGAAGGAAATCCTGGAAGAACGGTTACCGGAAAAGAAATTCCTTCCAGAAAAGGAAAAGAACTTAGAATGTTGTCCGGTAAAGGTTTTGAATTGCTTGCTGACCGAAAGACTTACATATCCGCGAAGGATGGTAAAATTGAATTCGTAAATGATAAAATTATGATTACGGATTTACTGTTGCTGGATGATGTAACTATTTCTACAGGAAACATCAACTTCGATGGTTCTGTTCATGTACGTGGAAATGTTGGAAAGGGTGTTTCTATCACAGCATCAAAAGATATTACTGTAGATGGTTTTGTAGAGGCTGCCGATTTATCTGCGCAGGGAGATATTATTCTGAAAAAGGGATGTAATGCATCAGGACAGGGAAGTATAACAAGCGGTAAAGACTTAATGGCAAGATTTTTAGAAGGAGCCAGAATTCGTACAAAAGGAAGTGTAAAAGTCAATTATTGTATGAATTGCGATATTTATGCAGAGGATACCATTGAAGTTACAGGTATGATAGCCGGAGGAAGTTCTTATGCCGGCGGCGGAATCAGTGTTTCGGATATAGGTAATTACACTGGCCTTAGAACTATAATTAATGTGGGTCAAAATGAAGACTTTATCAAAAGAGAAGCACAGTTGAATGGGAAGATGTACGAAGTAGAAGAAGAATTGGAGCTGTTACAGAGGGCATATGAAGATTTTCAACAGAAATATCCTGTAGAAGTTAGAAATACGAATCCTGTTTATCTGAAATTAGAAGATGCTATTTATACAAAAAAGACAGAAATGGAAAAACTGCAGGAAGCAAAAGAAAGCATGAATAAATACAAAGAGCGATTTGAAAATGCCGGTATAACAGCAAGAGGTACGATTTACGAAGGCAGTATTGTTGACATCAGTGGAGCAAGATGGCGGGCGAAGACTGTTAGCAGAGTAACCTTGCGAAAGGAAGGCTCCAGAGTTGCAATAATAAATTAAAGACAGGAAAGAAATTATACTACATGATTCCGAAGGAGAATCAAGGGGAAAGTGGTTGTGATGGGTAGAATATTAATTGTTGATGATAAAAAGAATAATCGGGAAATGCTTGTCAAGATTCTGAAAGACGAATATGAAATTATGGAAGCAAAAAACGGAGTGGAAGCCTGGGAGATTATTATAAAAGAAAGAAAGGGCTTGTCTGCGATTTTACTGGATTTAAAAATGCCGGAAATGGATGGATTCCAGGTCATTGAAAAAATGAATCAAAATAAATTAATGGATATGATTCCGGTAGTAATTATTAGTGAGGAAGAACAACCGGAAACAGAAGGAAAATGTCTGGAATTAGGAGTAGCGGATTTTATTAGCAAGCCATTTAACAGTGTAATTGTTAAAAAAAGAGTACAAAATATTGTGAATTACTATACATACAAGAAAAATCTCGAAGAAAAAGTAGAGAATCAGATGATGACTTTACGAAAACAGTACAAAGTAATTCAGGTACAAGCAGATAAATTGCAGAAAAAGAATGACGAGATTATTAATATTGTTGGTAATGTGGCTGAATATCGAAGTCTGGAAAGTGGCAGTCACATACGACGTGTGAAAAAGTATACGAGAATATTGGGAGAGTATGTGAAAGATAACTATCCGGAATATGGTCTTACAAAGGAAAAATTAGATATTATTGTGTCAGCCAGTGCATTGCACGATATTGGAAAAGTTGCAATACCGGATTCTATTTTGTTAAATCCGGGAAGATTAACAGATGATGAATATGATTATTTAAGATCCCATACAATTCGAGGATGTGAACTTTTAGAGGATTTTAAAAATGTATGGAGTGAAGAATATTTAAAAGTAGGGCAGGAAATCTGTCGTTCTCATCATGAGAGATATGATGGTAAGGGATATCCGGACGGTCTGGTGGGAGATGAGATTCCAATTTCTGCCCAGCTGGTATCCATTGTAGATGTTTATGATGCAATGACAAATGAGAGATTTTATAAAGGTGCGTTAGCGATTGAAAGAGTATTCTACATGATTACAAACGGTGAATGTGGAATTTTCTCACCTAAATTATTGGAAGCTTTTCGAAAAGTAAAACCCAAATTTGAAGAAATGGCAATTTCATATAGAAAGAAGCTTCAAGATAAAATGTAATAGTGGAGAGGTTTGAAGTATGAATAAAGAGCTTGCATTTGCAAGGAAATTAGAAGAAATCAGGGGAATTGCAAAAGAACAAGGGAATATGTTATCCCAGGAGCAGGTAGAATCTGCTTTTGCTGAAATTGATATTTCAAAAGAACAGTTAGAACCGGTATTTGCTTATTTAAAGAGTAAAAATATAGGAATTGGAGAACCTATGGATTTAGAAGAGGTTCTTTCTCAGGAGGATAAGGACTATTTGGCTGAATATGTGGAGTCTTTAAAAGAACTGCCGGTACTTTCTGATGGGGAAAAAAGAGCCTATGCCATGTCGGCTATTGCGGGAGACGCGAAAGGTAAATTGAATATGATTAATTTCTTTTTACCGCAGGTAGTGGATATTGCAAAATTGTACAGTGGACAGGGTGCGTTGCTGGAAGATTTAATCGGTGAAGGAAATGTGGCATTGGCTACAGGAGTAGAAATGCTGGGATGTTTGGAAGATCCGGAAGAAGTAGATGGCATGCTTGGAAAAATGATCATGGATGCCATGGAAGACTATATTGCCGAAAATACTGAAGCCAAAAAGGCAGATATGCAGGTGGTGGATAAGGTAAATAGCATTTCAGACCAGGCAAAAGAACTGGCAGAATCACTGCAGCGAAAAATTACAGTGGAAGAACTGGCGGCAGAGACAGGAATGGATGAAGAAGAAATCAAAGAAGCGATTAAGTTTAGTGGAAATAGGATTGAATATTTTGAATAACAATTTAGGACAGCAGAAATAATGTAAACTGCCATTCAAGTTTATATTATTTCTATTGGATAAATCAATACAGTGAGGAAAATCGTAGATTTTTCGAGCCTGTCCTAAATTGTTATTCAAAGCTAAAAAAAGGAGCAAAAATTGGAAAATAGAGATTTTAAATATGTCATGCATGATTTAACAAATCTATATATCGGAGCAAGATATACCTACAATGAATTATTGGTCTTAGAAGAGGTCCCTTTTAAATTAAAGACTCTGATCAGCCGTTTCTTTGTGAGGGAGGTATCAGGGGATACCAAAATTGAGGATCACATTTTTTATCTGAAAGAAACAGATATGTCTTATCAGATATATAAAGAGATGAAGGCGCGATTCCGTTTGAACGTGTGGAAAGATGAAAGTGATGGAGTTAAGACGCCGGGATATAAAAGTATGACCTATCGTATTACAGACATTGTCGGAAATGAAGAATTAATGCGAAAAAAAGATATTACGATAGTCGAAGAAGTACATATCACCAAACTTGGTCTTATGGGAGTAGCACTATAAAAAGAATGAGGGATAGAAGAATAGATGAGAATTGAAGATGTAGCATCCTATGAGGTGTTGGAAAAAAGAGAGATTAAAGAATTAAGAAGTGTGGCTTATTTGTGTCGTCATAAAAGGACAGATGCAAAGGTAGTTCTTATGGAAAATAACGATGAAAATAAAGTATTTTACATTGGTTTCCGTACAACACCCAAAGAAAGTACAGGTGTTTCCCATATTCTGGAACATTCTGTGCTTTGCGGTTCGAAGAATTTTCCGGTAAAAGACCCATTTATTGAATTAGCTAAGGGGTCTCTGAATACCTTTTTGAATGCTATGACTTATCCGGACAAGACAGTTTATCCGGTAGCCAGCTGCAACGACAAAGATTTCCAGAATTTAATGCATGTATATCTGGATGCTGTTTTTTATCCAAATATCTATCATCATGATATGACTTTCCGTCAGGAAGGCTGGCACTATGAAATGGAAAACATGGATAGTGATCTTACCATCAATGGTGTAGTTTATAATGAAATGAAAGGGGCATTTTCTTCTCCTGATGATGTGTTGGAAAGAGAAATCCTGAATTCCTTGTTCCCGGATAATGCTTACAGTGAGGAATCCGGCGGTGACCCGGATCACATCCCGGAACTGACCTATGAACATTATCTGGACATGCACAGAACTTATTATCATCCGTCCAATAGTTATATTTATCTCTACGGAGATATGGATATGGCTGAAAAATTAATGTTCATTGATGAAAATTATTTATCTGCCTTTGAAAAATTAGAAATGGATACTGATATTGTGCAGCAGACACCGTTTGACAGACCACAAGAAATCAGAAAGCAGTATTCTATTTCTGAGGGAGAAGAATTAAAGGAAAATACTTATTTAAGTTATAATATCGCAATGCAGAGTAATCTGAATCCGGAGCACTATCTTGCATTCCAGGTGTTGGATTATGTGCTTTGTTCTGCACCGGGAGCGCCTTTGAAACAGGCTCTTTTAGATGCCGGTATCGGAAAAGATGTTTATGGCTTTTATGATAACGGAGTAAAACAGCCTTATTTTAGTCTGGTAAGTAAGAATACTGACGAAGATAAGAAAGAACAATTTGTTACTATTATTGAAGAAATGCTACAGCAGTTGTATGAAGAAGGATTGGATAAGAAATCTTTGACAGCAGCTTTGAATTATTATGAATTTAAGTACCGTGAAGGTGATTATGGTTCCTATCCGCCGGGACTGATGTATGGATTACAGATTCTGGACAGTTGGTTATATGATGAAAGTCTGCCTTTCATTCATGTACAGGCAGATGGTACGTTCAAATCCTTAAGAGAGAAAATTAACTCAGATTATTATGAGACCTTAATCAGGGATTATTTATTAAATAATACTCATAAAACTATTTTAATTGTAGAACCGATAGAAAATCTGGCAGAAGAAAAAGAGAAGGCTCTGCATGAAAAATTGCAGGCGTATAAAAATTCCCTGACAGAACAGGAAAAAGAAAAAATTGTTGCTGACACGGCGGCATTGTTAGAATTCCAGGAGGCAGAGGATACTCCGGAAGATTTAGAATGTATTCCTGTATTGAAAAAGGAAGATATCAAAAAAGAAACAGCGGGGCTTTATAACGAAGAAAAGAAAATTGGTGATGCAATCAGTTTATATCATGATATTTTTACCAATGGAATCAGTTATTTCAGAATGATGTTCCATGCCTCAAAGGTTCCTACAGAATATCTGACTTATTTGGGCTTGTTTAAGCATGTAATCGGTCTGGTAGACACAGATAAATATTCTTATAGTCAGTTGTTTAATGAAATTCACATTGAGACCGGAGGAATGGTACCTGTAGTGAATTTATATACGGAATCTACGGATTTATCTAAGTGTAATGTATACTTTGAATGGAAAGTAAAGACCTTAGAGTCCAAGTTGCAGGAAGCGTATGATTTGTCTAAGGAAGTTTTGTTACATTCTGTTTTTGAGGATGAAAAACGTCTTTATGAAATCATTGCAGAATTAAAATCCAGAATGCAGTCAGATATGACTTCTTCGGGACATCAGGTGGCTATGGGAAGGGCAGCTTCTTATTTTAGTAAAGCTGCGGCAATTTCCAATGAAATGAATGGAATTCCTTTGTATCGTCTGGTATGTGATATAGAAAAGAATTATGATGAGAAAAAGGACGAATTGAAAGAAAAATTACAGGATATTTGTAAGTTCTTGTTCCGTCCGGAAAATCTCATGTATGATTTTACCGGAAGCAAAGAATCTTATAAGAAATTTGCTGAGGTGGTTTCTCCTTTTGCATCAGAATTATATACCTGTGATTTGGAAACAGAAGGATTTGACGTAGTACCGGAAAAGAAAAATGAAGCTTTTATGACTGCGGGACAGGTACAGTATGTGGCAAAAGCAGGTAATTTCCTGAACAAAGGTCTGCCTTATACCGGAGCTCTCAGAATGTTAAAAATGATTATGGGATATGATTATCTCTGGAATCAGGTTCGTGTGAAAGGTGGAGCCTACGGTTGCATGTCAGGATTTTCCAAAAACGGAGACAGTTTCTTTGTTTCTTATCGTGACCCTAACCTTGCAAAGACTTTGGAAACCTATGAAAATGCGGTAGACTATCTGCGCAATTTCTCAGGAGATGACAGAACCATGACGCAGTATCTGATTGGAGCAATCAGCGATTTGGACACACCTTTGACACCGCAGAGCAAAGGCCTGAGATCTTTGTCTGCTTATATGACTAAACAGACAAAAGAAGATTTCCAGAAAGAACGAGATGAGCTATTGGCAGCTAATGAGGAGACCATTCGTGGACTTTCTAAATACGTAGAGAGTTTCTTAGAGGATGACTGCATCTGTGTAGTCGGTGCATCTGCGAAAGTGAAGGAAAATAAGGGATTGTTCTATAGTGTGGAGAATCTGTTGTAAATATGAAGATTTCTT
>CAZSBV010000028.1:0-13718 GCA_964605105.1 uncultured Lachnospiraceae bacterium
TTTTACAGAATCGTTTCCATACCTACCTTCTGTGGTTTCAGACCACAGGCTTCATAGAATTTCATAGCTGGTTCATTTAAGGACCAAACATTTAAGGTAATGTTGTAGAAGCCTTGCTCTTTGGCAAAGTTATAGACATAATCATACATCTGTTTTCCAATATGCTGACCGCGGCAGTCTTCCAAAACGCAGATATCATCGATATATAAGGTCTTTACATCTGTAAGGACATTGTTATTTACGTGTTGCTGGTATATGCAGAAAGCATGTGCAAGAACTTCGCCCTGTTCGTTTACAGCTACGAAAATCGGTCTGGTATCATCCTGAATCAGTTCTTCCAGTTCTTCGGTTGTATATTTTCTTTTGCCATATTTAAATAAATCCGGGCGTCCTTTGTGGTGTACCAGACAAACCTGCATTAAGAGTTTGTCCAGTCCCGAAATGTCACTTTTAGTTGCGCGTCTAATTTCCATAATTCTTTCCTTCTTTCTAAAAAATAAAATGCTGTTGAAGTGGGTTCAACAGCATTCAAAAGTTCCTATAATAAATGTACTCCTCGGCTTTCGCACAATTCAACTGTAGACTCAGGCCAGAGAGAGGACTGAACTTCTCCGATATGAGCTTTTCTTAAAAAGAACATACACAGACGGGATTGACCGATACCGCCGCCGATAGTGTAAGGAAGTTCTTTGTTCAAAATGGCTTTTTGGAAAGGAAGTTCGGCTCTATCCATACAATCTGCTTTTTCCAACTGTTCTCTTAAACTATTTTCATCTACACGGATACCCATAGAAGAAAGTTCTAATGCGATATCTAATACAGGGTAGTAAACCAGAATATCTGCATTCATAGACCAGTCATCATAGTCAGGGGCACGGCCATCATGTGGTTCCCCGCTGGCAAGTTTGTCACCAATCTGCATGATACATACGGCACCTTTGGCTTTGGCAATATAATATTCTCTTTCCTTCGGTGTGTATTCCGGGAACATCTCTTCTAATTCAGAAGTAGTGACAAAGAAAATATCGTGTGGCAGAATTTCTTCGATATAGTCATAACGGATAGCCATGTATTTTTCTGTCTTACGCATAACTTTGTAAACAATGCGGACTACTTCCTGAAGTTTTTCAATAGTACGCTCTTCTTTGCTGATGATTTTTTCCCAGTCCCACTGGTCAACGTAGATAGAGTGAATGTTATCAGTTTCTTCATCACGACGGATAGCACTCATGTCAGTGTAAAGTCCCTCTCCATGAGAAAAACCGTATTTTTTTAAGGCATAACGTTTCCATTTTGCAAGAGAATGAACGATTTCTGCTTCGTAGTCATCCATTTCTTTTACGCCGAAACGAACGGGGCGTTCTACACCATTTAAGTTGTCATTCAAACCGGAAGCCGGATCTACAAAAAGTGGAGCAGATACGCGAAGTAAATTAAGTCGCTCTGCTAATAAGTTCTGAAAAAAGTCTTTTACGGTCTTGATACCTACCTGTGTGTCATGAAGGCTTAAGGCAGATTCATATCCTTCTGGAATAAAGTTTTCCATAATAAATCCTCCAAGTAATTTATCTTAAATAAATATCTACTTATGTATATGTATTTTTTACTTATCTATAATATAGCAGAAATTTTGCAGAGTCAACTTGGAAATGGAGAGAAAGACAAAAGCATTTTTTATTTTATTTATAATTTTCATCAATAGGATAAAAAATAAAACGTAAAGAAATTAATTAATTGACAAATGGAGGGGATTAGTAAATAATATAAAGTAACAATAGGTAAAGGATATAGATTGACAATAGTGATTATGATTGAAAGAGGAGGTGGCAGATATGGGAACATTTAATGAACGTGGTGCCGGTAGGAAACCGGGAATTACTGAAGAACAATTAAAAGAAATTAGAAGGCGTAAACAACAAGGGGAGACTTTGACTGCATTGGCAAAAGAATATAAGGTATCACGGCAGACCTTGTCCGGTTATTTAAACAGAAAAGATGAAAACGGGGAAGAAATCTGCCGCACTTTAAAAAAATGGACAGAACTGAATCGAAGATTTCGGGAAGTAGATACAAAAGATTATACATTGAGGATGGATTTCATGTGTAAAGAGGAATGTTGCACCATGATACTTGTGGATTTTAAACATGAAAAGATAGAAGTGGTAAATACCACTGATAATCTAATTCATCGGGCTTTTGGAATCAAGGCAAAACCGGATTGGGAAGATTTTCAGGATTTTTTAGAAAGCAGATGTTTTCCAAAAAGCAGAGATCAGCTTCGTTTAATATTAGAGGATTTGGATTTGGATTTCTATGACCCACTAATGATTATAGAAAAAACGAAAGGGCGTATGGCAGAAGATTATCAGTGGTTGAAACTGACTTATTTTGAGCGGATAGAAGATTAGCAGAATAGAAAAGGCAGAAGGGTGGAAAATGGAAGTCACAGAAGGTAGAAAAGCAGATAGGAGACAAGTTTGAAATGCAGATTATTGAGTTGAAAGGAAAGAATGTTGAGACTGGATATGAACATTCATCCAAAGGAAATCAGCTAAAATGGGAACAGAATGGCTGGTGGTATAAGGCAGATGCATTTGGTTATGAAGGATTGGCAGAGACAGTTGTTTCAAAAATGCTTTCCTATTCCAATATTCTCGAGTACATTGTTTATGAACCGGTCCGAATAGAATATAAAGGAAAGATATATCGTGGATGCCGCAGTCAAAATTTTAAAAGAGAAGGGGAAGAAATTATTCCCTTGGAACGTCTGCATAGAAGTTTTACGGGAGGAAGTCTGGCAAAGCAGCTTGCCCGTATAGGAGATGTAAAGGAGAGAATTCAATATACGGAAGAAATTGTCAGAAATGCCACAGGACTAAACAATTTCGGACAGTATTTAACTGTATTATTGGAAATAGATGCTTTTTTCTTAAATGAGGACAGGCATACCAATAACATAGCTTTGCTTCACAATATAGAAACCGGAGAATATCGAACCTGTCCGATTTTTGATATGGGATTATCTTTTTTTTCAGACACGAGAGAGGAATATCCGTTTCATTTGAGTTTTGAAGAATGTAGGAAAAAGATACATGCAAAGCCTTTTCATAGGGATTTTGATGAGCAGCTGGATGCAGCTAATGAAATGTATGGAAGTTTTTTGAAATTTTATTTAAAACCAGCAGAGTTTAGGAAAGTCATAGAGGAAATAAAAACAGATTTTGCTTATATAGAAGAAAACAAGATAGAAATACAACAAATATCTTTTGGGAATAACGGATATTTAAAGCAGGAAATTTGTAGAATCGAAGAGATTCTTCATTATCAGGCTTCCAAATATCAGTATTTGTTTAAGGATATCAAAAAGGAGAAAGATCATGCCTAACTTGGAAAAAAAGGATCATATAGAGCAAAGTAATAGAATCAATGAATCCAATCTGGTCTATGATGTTGCCATGGAGGCAGGAAGAATTTTATTACAGAATGGAGCAGAGATTTCACGTGTAGAAGAGACCATGGAAAGAATTTGCAAACATTATGGTGCCAAGTCTATGGATTCCTTCGTTCTCAGCAACGGAATTTTTATTACCGGAGGGTATGGAACCCAAAATGCGTATGCTAGAGTTGGGCATATTCCTGTAAGCGGTGTCAGTCTGGATAAGGTAGTTGCGGTAAACCAGCTTTCCAGAGAAGTGGAAGAGGGAAAATATAATCGAATCGAAATGGTAAAAGAAAAGTTAGAAGAAATTTCTAATATGCCAGCCAATAAGAATTGGCATAGAATTTTGGCTTCCGGCATCGGAAGTGGATGCTTTTGTGTGCTGGCAGGGGGGACTTTTCCGGATTGTCTGGCAGCATTTATTGCAGGAATTGTGCTATATATTTATGTGGTTTTTATCAGTGAAAAATATTTGAGTAAAATATTGGGAAATATTTTTGGTGGTGCCATCATTGTAGTAGTCTGTGTATTGTGTTTTCAGTTTCATATAGGAAATCATTTGGAAAATATTATAAGTGGAGCCATTATGCCTATGATTCCCGGAGTAGCTTTTGCCAATGGAATCCGAGATATAGCCAATGGGGATTATATAGCCGGATCGGTACGCTTATTGGATGCTATTTTACGATTTTTATGTATAGCTATCGGAGTGGGGGCTGCCTTCTCAGTTTATCAAAGTTTGGCAGGAGGTGTCATGCTATGATTATGGAATTAATATCCGCTGCTGTTGGAACAATTGCTTTTTCCCTTTTGTTTGGAGTTCCCAGAAAATATTATGCCTATTGTGGAGGTATTGGTGCGGCAGGTTGGCTGGTATATAAACTTATGTCGGAAAAAGCAGGATTGTCGGTGGCTGTATCCGTATTTTTTGCTACAGTTGTGATTATGTTATTATCACGGTTTGCAGCAGTATTTGAAAAATGTCCGGCTATTGTTTTTATAATTGCAGGTATTTTTCCGGTGGTTCCGGGAGCACAGATTTACTGGGCTACGTATTATCTGGTGACAGATCAGCTTCATGCAGCCTTTGACAGTGGTTTCCTGGCTTTGAAAATTATGATTTCTATTGTACTGGGGATTGTGGTGGTGTTTGAGATACCGTATAAGTTTTTTGGGATAAAGAAAAGATAAAATAAGGTAGCTCCATTGGATATCATGATAGATGAATTTGTTTCATGATATCCAATGGAGCCATTTACATTATAGGATATTGGTGGTTTACAAAACCGAACATATGTACTATTATATAACAAAAGAACAAATGTTCTGAAAGGTGAAGCGTTTGAATTAAGATGTAATACTAATGGGTAATGATTAATTCATGTAGGAGCATTTGGGGAAGGGGAAGAGGTACATATGATGGAAAATTCCTTAGTATATGGAAAAATAGATACAATACAAAATAAATTACATCTGTTATCAGATGCGGCTAAATTCGATGTGGCCTGCACTAGCAGTGGCGTTGACCGAAAGGGTCAGCGGGATGGAATGGGAAATTCTATTGCAGCAGGTATTTGTCATAGCTTTTCGGCAGATGGAAGATGCATTAGTTTGTTAAAGATATTAATGACCAATTACTGTATCTACGATTGTAAGTATTGTAAGAACAGGGTATCTAATGATATACCCAGAACGGCTTTTACGCCGGAAGAGATTGCAAAACTGACCATGGATTTTTATCGTAGAAATTATATTGAGGGCTTGTTTTTAAGTTCCGGTATTATCGGAAATCCTGACTATACCATGGAATTAATGTATCAGGCAATTTTTTTGCTACGAAATAAGTATCATTTTTATGGTTATATCCATGTGAAGGGAATTCCTGGGGCAGATGCCAGACTGATTGAAAGAATCGGATATCTCGTAGATAGAATGAGTATAAACTTGGAATTGCCCACAGCAGAAGCATTGCGGGAATTAGCACCTAATAAACATCGCAAGACGATATTGAAACCCATGCGTCAGATTCAGACGGGCATTAATGAGAATAAGAATGAATTAGTAGTATATAAGCATGCGCCTAAATTTGTCAGTGGAGGACAATCTACTCAGATGATTATCGGGGCCACAGGCGAGAGTGATTACCAGATTGTACAAGTAGCGGAGAGTCTTTACCAGAAATTTCAACTAAAGAGAGTATTTTACTCTGCTTTTGTGAATGTGAATGAGGATAAATCTTTACCGGCTTTAACAAGCGGACCGCCATTATTACGGGAACATCGATTGTATCAGGCTGATTTTCTTTTACGCTTTTATGGATTTGAAGCTAAGGAATTGTTAAGTGAAAAGCACCCTAATTTCAATGTATTCTTAGATCCAAAAGCGGACTGGGCATTGCAGCATTTAGAGTTGTTTCCTATGGAAATTAATAAAATATCGTATGATATGTTACTTAGGGTTCCGGGAATTGGAGTGAAAAGTGCTCAGAGGATTGTCAGAGCGAGAAGGAATGGCAGCTTGGATTTTGAACATTTGAAGAAAATGGGAGTAGTTTTAAAGCGGGCATTATATTTTATTACCTGTAATGGGAAGATGATGTATCCTACAAAAATGGAGGAGGACTATATTACCAGGAATCTTTTGAATGTTAAGGAAAGACTGCCTTTTGATGCAGATGGAGTAACCTATAAGCAGCTTTCTTTGTTTGATGATGTGAGATTTCAACCAAAGTCACAGGAAGTAATTATTAATGCGGGATGAGTGTGAAAGAAATTAAGAGAATATTAATAGAAGAGTTTTAACGTATTAATTAAATAGAGGATAGTGATATGAATAGTAATATTTTAATATGTGAACCATCTCCGGAAGGGATTTTTTCAGCAATATATTATGCTTATGAAAATAAATTAAATCCTAATATAACATCTATACGAGTGGAGGAAGTCGATAATTATGAACTATTTGCAGAATATATTGAGGTGAAAGCGGATTTTGAAAAGGCTTACAAAGTGAATAAAACCATAGAGAAACGATTTGATAACATTAGTTATTCTTATATATGGTATGCCCTTTATAGTCAGGAGAAGGAAAAGGGGAATGCTATTTACCATACGATTGCAAGAGGACTTGCAAAAGCTTATAAGGGCCTGTTGGTGAATTATTTACAGGACCCATATGTATTGGCAGTATCTAAAATGCGTCAAAATGTGTGGTATGAAGCACATCATTATATGGGATTTGTGCGTTTTACTGAATTACAAAATAAAATTCTTTATAGTGAGATTGAACCCAAGAATCATGTACTTCCAATTATTGCAGAGCATTTTGCAGATCGTTTTCCGAAGGAAAATTTTATGATTAAGGATAAGGGAAGAAATCTGTATGTTGTTCATGAAGCAGGAAAGGGAATTGTTTTTCATCAGGAAGAGCAAGCTGGAATCCAGGTTACAGAAGAGATGTATTCAAAAGAAGAATTGGAGATTCAGAATCTGTTCAGGATTTTTCATGAAACCATTGCAATTCCGGAAAGAACAAATTTAGCTTTGCAAAGGCAGTTATTGCCTTTAAGGTTTAGAGAAAATATGGTAGAGTTTTGTTAAAGCTGTCACGAATTTATGTATAGGAAAGGAGACTGACCATGGCAGACAGACAAATTAAAATTTCTGTGCGTAACTTTGTAGAGTTTATGCTTCGAAACGGTGATATTGACAACCGAAGACATGTCAGCAGTGAAAATGCCATGGCAGAAGGCGGGCGGATTCATCGCATGATCCAGCGTCGGATGGGCAGTGAATATGAAGCTGAGGTATTTTTGAAATACGAAGAAGAGACTCCAAAATATAAATTGATTATAGATGGTAGGGCTGATGGGATTATTACGATACAACAACCTCAGCTCGCAACAGTAGGAACAAATCCGGATGCTCCAGCAGCAGTACAGCCTTTTTTGTTACAGGAACATGTAACAATCGACGAAATCAAAGGAACTTATCGTGAACTGGAGAAGATTAAAAAACCGGAGCCTGTGCATTTGGCACAGGCTAAAGTTTATGCTTATATATATGGGAAAAAGAAAAGTTTGGAGAGTATCTGTGTTCGCATGACATACTGCAATATGGATACAGAAGAGCTGAAGTATTTTATAGAGGAATATACACTTGCTGAGTTGGAAGAATGGTTCCTCAAACTGGTAGAGGAATATAAGAAATGGGCCGAGTTCCAGATTGATTGGAGAGAAAAGAGGCAGGAAAGTATTAAAAAAGTAAGCTTCCCTTATATGTACAGAAAAGGTCAGAAAGAATTGGCAGTTAGTGTATATCGGACAATTTATCATAAAAGGAAGTTATTTTTGGAAGCGCCAACAGGAGTAGGAAAGACTTTATCTACGGTGTTTCCATCCGTAAAAGCTCTGGGCGAGGATTTGGGCGAGAGGATTTTTTATCTGACAGCCAAGACCATTACCAGAACAGCAGCTGAGCAGGCGTTCGGACTGCTGAGGCAGAAGGGGCTGGCTTTCAAAACAGTAGTTTTGACGGCAAAAGAGAAGGTCTGCTTTATGGAAGAATGTAATTGTAATCCGGTGGATTGTCCTTATGCAAAAGGGCATTTTGACAGAATTAACGAGGCAATTTTTGAATTGATAACCTGTGAAGATTGTTTTAGCAGGGAAACGATTGAGAGTTACGCACGGAAACATCAGGTGTGTCCATTTGAATTTGCCTTGGATTGCAGCTTGTTTGCGGATGGAATTATTGGAGATTACAATTATTTATTCGATCCCCATGTGTATTTGAAGCGTTTTTTTGGAGAAGGAAATACAAGCAAGGGAATCTTTTTGGTAGATGAAACTCATAACCTGGTAGAACGTGGAAGAGATATGTACAGTGCTGTTCTAGTCAAGGAGGATTTCCTGGAGTTAAAAAAAATTGTCAAACCCTATTCTGGCAAAATGGAAAAACAGCTGGAGAAGTGTAATCGAGAATTATTATTGATGAAACGGGAGACGGAACGGGTAAAACAGTGGACTTCCATAGAGTCTTTTGCATTGGCTCTGAATCGTCTGTCTACCACAATAAGTGAGTATCTGGAAAATCATGATGACAGTCCTGTCAGAGATAAGGTTTTGGAATTTTACTTTGAAATATCACACTTTTTGTTGATGTATGATGGGATAAGTGACGATTATGTCATGTATACACAGATGGGAGATGAGGGAGAATTCATTCTGAAATTGTTCTGCGTAAATCCGGCAAAGAAGCTAAAGGCGTGTATGGCAAAAGGCGTCAGCAGCATTCTGTTTTCCGCTACCTTGATTCCGGTGCAATATTATAAGAAACTTCTGGGAGGCGCGGAAGAAGATTACGAGGTGTATGCAGATTCGGCTTTTGATTCCAGAAAAAGAGCCTTGCTGATTGGCAGTGATGTAACTAGCAAATATACCAGAAGAAATGAAGAAGAGTATTATCGGATAGCTTCTTATATTAATAATATTGTAAGGGAGCGACAGGGAAATTATATGATTTTTTTCCCATCCTATTCCATGATGGAAAAGATTCATAAAGTTTATCAAGAATATTTCAATTATGAAGAACAGGCAGAGTGTCTTTTACAAAAAGATTTTATGACGGAAGAAGAAAGAGAAAAATTCCTGCAACATTTTACCGGAAACCAGCATCTAAATATGCAGGAGCAAATTAGTCTGCCTATTGAAATAGAAGAAAAGAGTTTGCTTGGGTTCTGTGTGATGGGTGGAATTTTTAGTGAAGGAATTGATTTAAAGCAGGATAGTTTGATTGGAGTTATTATTGTAGGAACCGGTTTACCTTTGGTATGTCCGGAACGGGAAATATTGAAAAACTATTTCGACGAAGAGGAAGGGAATGGGTTTGATTATGCATACCGTTATCCCGGAATGAATAAAGTTCTACAGGCGGCGGGAAGAGTCATTCGGACCGATGATGATATTGGTATTGTAGCTTTATTGGACGAAAGATTTTTGCAAAACAGTTACACCAGATTGTTTCCAAGAGAGTGGGACGAATATAAAATTGTGCAGGAATCTACGGTAGGAAGATATGTGGAAAAGTTCTGGAATGAATGGTTATAGGACCGCGAGAGTATTTCGTAGAAAACCGGGTATTTTTTAAGATAATCTTAAGGAAACAGTTTTAGGTTGTATCAGAGGACAATTTGCACTATACTGTAGATAATTTGAAACCATAATTTATTTGAAACCAATTTCAAATGAAAAATGAGTCGAAAAATGTGAAATGACAATCGTTTTTGCAAAAATGACACATATTTTATACACGATGAACAGGTGAAAACATGTGGATAACTATGTGGAAAGTGTGGATTTATCCATAAAAATAATGTGCAAAAGGTTATCCACATAAAAAATGGATGTGGATAACTTTAAAAATGAAAAAACGCAAAAAACTGATCTGGTCAATTACGTTATGTTAACTGAAGGAGAGAGTAATATGTGGGCATATGAGAGTGTATTTTATCAAATTTATCCGTTGGGCTTTTGTGGAGCACCATTTGAGAATGACGGAGAATTAAGCAAAAGGATTTTAAAAGTGGAAGAATGGATTCCTCATATCAAAGAGTTGGGATGCAATGCAATTTATTTTTCCCCATTATTTGAATCGGATACTCATGGATACAATACCAGAGATTATCAAAAATTAGATTGTCGATTAGGAACGAATGAAGATTTCAAACAGGTGGTTGAAAAATTACATGCAGAAGGTATCAAAGTGGTATTGGATGGTGTATTTAATCATGTGGGAAGGGGCTTTTTCGGATTTGAAGACGTGTTAAAGAATAGGGAGCTTTCCGAATATAAGGATTGGTTCCATATTAATTTCGGTGGTAATTCTCATTATAATGATGGATTGTATTATGAGGGATGGGAAGGTAATTATGATTTGGTGAAGTTAAACCTTCGTCATGAACCGGTCATTCAGTATTTATTTGAGAGTATTGATATGTGGATTCGCGAATTTGATATCGATGGACTTCGTCTGGATGTGGCTTATTGTCTGGATCATGATTTTGTCAGAAGACTTCGCAGGCATGTGGATTCTAAAAAGCAGGATTTCTTTTTAGTTGGTGAAATGCTTCATGGAGATTATAAAGTATTGGTGAATGATGAAATGCTTCATTCGGCAACAAACTATGAATGTTATAAAGGTCTTCATTCCAGTTTTAATAGCATGAACATGTTTGAAATCGTGCATTCCCTGATTCGGCAGTTTGGTCCGGAATATTGGACATTATATAAAGGAAAACATTTATTGTCGTTTGTGGATAACCATGACGTTAGTAGAATTGCTTCTGTAATACAGAGACCTGAACATTTACCATTGATTTACGCAATGTGCTTTGGTATGCCGGGAATCCCTTGTGTATATTATGGTAGCGAATGGGGAGCAACCGGGGATAAACATAATGGCGATCCATCCTTACGTCTAAGTTATGAAACACCGGAATGGAATGCGCTGACTGATTTTATTTCTAAGTTAAGCGAAGCGAAGAAAAATTCCAAAGCTTTAAATTACGGAGACTTCCGTTCTGTTCTTTTAACAAATAAGCAATGTATTTTTGAAAGAAAAGTGGATGGAGAGAGAGTTTTAGTCGCTATTAATGCAGATGGAGAAGATTATTATGCTCATTTCAATGCAGAATGTGGAAGAGCAGTGGATTTAATTACCGGTGACGATCATGATTTTGGTGGAGGAAGCAAAATCCCGCCATATACAGCTCGTTTCTGGAAATGTGAGAGATAGAAAAATCTATTTCATGAATATTATATGCTATTCGTAACGTTAAATATATGTAGCGAATGGAGAACAAAATGAAGAAATTTAGAAAAGAGAGTCAAAAAAAGAATACGGAATTGGCAAAGATAAAGAGAAAAAGTGCTTTGTTTTTGGCACCAAGTATTATTGGTGTCTCTCTTTTCTTTGTGCTTCCGTTTCTGGTAGTTATTTTTTATTCTGTGGTAAATAACCCAATTCAGCACAAGTTTGTATTTTTAAAAAATTATATTAATGTATGGAATAACTCGGCATTCCAACTGGCGGCAGCAAATACATTTAAGTTTTCTGTCATAGCGGTGCCTTTAGTAGTTATTTTGTCTATGGCATTGGCATTTGCTTTGGATGCGGCAATTCCGTTTAAAAGTCAGATTCGAACTTTGTTGCTAAGTCCTATGATGGTACCTATTGCATCGGTAGTTTTAATCTGGCAGGTATTATTTCATTACAATGGTGTGGTGAATGAATTCGTTCAGTTTTTTGGAGGAAAGCAGATAGACTGGTTCAAGTCTGATTATGCTTTGATTGTGTTAGTTATTTTATTTATATGGAAGAATCTGGGATATAACATGATTTTGTTTATGTCAGCCATCAGTAATATACCGAAGGAAATTATAGAAGTCGCCGAACTCGAAAGAGCAAAGAAATGGCAGATTTTTCTATACATAAAGACAAGATATCTTTCTTCCACAATTTTATTTGTTACGATTCTTTCCTTGATTAATTCCTTTAAAGTATTCAGGGAAGTGTATCTTTTGACGGGAGACTATCCCTATGACAGCTTATATTTGTTACAGCATTTTATGAATAATACGTTTAAGTCATTGGATTATCAGAAATTGTCAGCAGCAGCTATTATTATGTCATTGGTAATGATTGTAATTATTGGCTTACTGTTCTGGGTAGAAAATTATTATGGAAAAGATTTGACGGAGTAGAATAGGATAGAATGATTCTATCAATCTTGGGCTTGTATTTGGAAGAAAAGTGCAGGCATTGGGAGATGGAGAATGAAAAAGAAGAGGAAAAAAATAGGAATTATTATTCTGACTGCAATTCTAATTTTTTTTACAGCTATATTTGTAACCCCAATTGTATTTACCATGTGTAATTCATTTATGGGAAGTTCAGAGATTGCAGCTAACTATGGAATGATATTTGAAACTACAGATAGTGGGGCAAAAACGTTTATATCAGATACTGTTAATTTGAAATTTATTCCGGATAAAGTATCTTTCAGCCAGTATATAACAGTGTTATTAAAAAGCCCGGATTACCTGTTGAAATTCTGGAACTCTATGATTTTAGTAGTTCCTATTGTGGTATTTCAGCTGGTAGTAGCGTGTCTGGCAGCGTATGGTTTTACCAGATATCAGGGGCGGTTAAGAGAAATTATTTTCTTTGCCTACATTATATTAATGTTAATGCCTTATCAGGTGACATTGGTTCCAAACTTTTTGGTGAGTAAGTGGTTGAATTTATTGGATACTAACTGGGCAATTTGGCTGCCGGGGATTTTTTCGCCTTATGCTGTATTTTTAATTACAAAATATATGAGAAGAATACCGGTTTCCATTCTGGAAGCGGCAAAAATAGATGGTGCCGGAGAATGGCAGATTTTCTCGCATGTATGTATGCCACTGTGTAAAGGAGCATTATGCAGTGTCGCAATTTTAATTTTTATTGATTTTTGGAATATGGTAGAACAGCCTTTGATTATGTTGTCGGATGAGCAGATGCATCCGTTGTCCGTATTTCTTTCCAAGATTAATTCAGGAGAGATTGGACTGGCGTTTGCGGTAGCAACCATATATATGGTTCCTACGCTATTAATATTCTTATATGGAGAAGAGTATCTGGTGGAAGGAATCACCTATCAGGGTGGATTAAAAGGATAAAAAGCAGAGTGAGGTACATCACGAACAGGGTAACTGAGAGCGAAGTGCTCAGGAGAGGAGAAATCGTTGTAAGATGAGTACGGAAAAGAAAAGCAACAGAAAAGAATGGGTAAAAAATGTGGCAATTATCTTTTTATCTGTCATGTTGGTACTGACCTTTTTTTCAAATACAATTATGAATTATTCCCTGCCGGAAGTGGCAACTGCTATGATCCAGCCGGGGAGCATTACAGCGAAAATTAGAGGAACAGGGAATCTGACTTCCGAGGATCCGTATAAAATTACCATTCAGGAGAGTCGTAAAATTGCCAGTGTGGCAGTAAAACAGGGGGATGTGGTAGAAAAGGATCAGGTGTTGTTCTACTTGGAGGATGAAGACAGTGAAGAATTGGAAGAAGCACAGAAGGCTTTGGATGAATTGATTCTTGCGTACAGTACTACTATTTTGAATGGTGATATTTCTAATGAAGCTTATGAGAACATTCAGGGTGGAAAGGTGTCCAGTAATGCGGAATATCAGAATCAGATTAATGCTGCGAAGCAGAAGGTGGAGGATGC
>CAZSBV010000029.1:0-13647 GCA_964605105.1 uncultured Lachnospiraceae bacterium
AATTTCCATCCAGTCAGAAACTGCATGTCGTGCTGTTGCTTTTCCTTTTACGCTTCCTGCAAGATTTATTGCTCCTCCGTACAGCAAAAATTTCTCTGTCAAAGTAGTTTTTCCTGCGTCAGGGTGGGAAATAATTGCAAAAGTACGTCTCTTATTTATTTCGTTTGCATAGTTAGCCATTTCAAATTCCTCCAGAGTATGCTCTTTTTATCATCTGTTATCCATATTATCTTATCTCTAATTAGAATCTGTTTTACACAGTTCTAGGTAGTATAGCATACTTTTATAAAAAACAAAACTATTTCTGTGTCACCTGACTAATAATTACGTTTTCTGCACTTATCTTTGTTTTCCTAGTCACAATATCCATGATCTGTGCCAACTGGGCATCCGTTAAAGTATCTGCGCATACCACTACATCCACACTGTTGTCACTCATACTTACTACAGTTTCTGTAAATCCTTTGGCGGAAAGCAATATTTCTGCCTCCATTTCCTTTTCACTTCGGTCTGTCAATGCAACCATATTGGCTACCGCTTCTTCTTTCTGAGCTGAATCCAAAATTTCATTGTTCACAATCTCTTCCAAAGCTTCCTTATTTTTGGCTCTTGTCTGTTCCTTTAAAAGTCTTGCCGCAGAAAGGGTAGACACCGCCTGTGTACTTGTAAACACCGCTTCTCCCGGTGTTCCATCAATGACATCCTCTCCCGCCTCTTCTTCATTTCCACTCATATCTACCACAATTTCAGAATAAGCGGAATCTTCGCTTACCTGAACCAGCTCTTCCGAATTTTCCTGGCCATCTGTTACATAAACCACTTCCTCCATACTGCTTTCCAAATAATTTTCTGTCAAAACTGCATCTTCATCCAAACTATCAATATCGGAAACAATATCCTCCTCCGATAAATCCAGCAATGCGGTCATCTCATCCTCTGTCATAACGTCATCTGATACAATCAATGTTTCTTCATTCATTTTGTTCCCTGCAAAATTCAGATATCCGGCAATAGCAATCATAACTGCTAATGCTGTAATCATAACTTGATTTCTTTTCAACTTCCCGTCTCCTATTCTTCCTGTTTCATCTTTACTACTTTAATTTTATGTGCTTCAATTCCAAATAATGCCTGAATTGCTTCACTTATATTTTTTTGCACTTGGGCTTGGTCTCCTCCTTCTGCTACTACACTGACCCCTTCCACCACGGCACTGTTCTCTTTAATTACATAAGGGATTTTATCTCCTTCTGCATTGGTAATATATACCGTTTCCTCCTGACTATACATTTCGTTGGTACTTCGGTTTCCTCCCGTAGAATCATTTTCAACAATATTACTTCGTTCCAGAGGAATATCCTTCTCTACAATTTTTTCTCCACTGGAGGCTAAAGTGACCATTACCTTGACCCTTCCCACGCCCTGCATAGAAGAAAGAATTTCTTCCAATCTTTGCTCTAGCTTTTCTATAATATATTCTTCCTGAAGTACTCCGGATTCTACCATATATACGTTCCCATCCTCATTCACAACGCTGTTGTTCTCGCCCTCATTGTTTTGTTCTGAATTATAATCGATTTTACCACTATTTCTGTCCCATAAATCGGTCTTGTTATTTTCTATTGCTGAAGAATTATCTATAGGCCACGCAATTACTAATAGAAGTATTCCGGTCAATACCATAATAATCAAATTGTCTCTTTTTAATAAGTATTGCTTTATTTTTTCCAAATTAAACTGTTTCATTCCCTAACCTTCTGCTTACTGAATTATAATTTTTTCAATTTTTATATGATTTCCCTCCGGATTGCCACCTTTGGCTCCTACTCTTTCTGACTTCTGAGCCTCTTTCTCCACATTCTGTAACATAAAAGACTTACTCTCTTCCACTCGCTCCTCCAATTCCTCCATATTAGTTTCCCACGTCTTCAGATATTCTTCCGCTGCCATAAAATACACCTGTTCATCGTCCTGTTTAAAATACACCCCAAACGCCAAAACAATTTGAGCCCCTACCATAAAGGAAATCACCAGTTTCATATACTTCTCATACTTTTTACTAATTCCGAAATGTAAAATCGTTTGTCCTATAATAACGAAGATTCCCACCCTTTTGACTAATTCCATAAAGACAGAAAGCATTCTTAAAAACCTCCATTTGTGGTATATATGGTAATTGCAATCAATACCACAAAAAATAGCATCCCATATCCAACTGTCTGCAATATCATAAACACACCATCTCCCACCTGATTCGTACAACTTATCATCTTTTTATCCCCCACAATGCTTAGAATTGCAGCTGTTATCTTAAAGAAGCAACCAATAATTAATATTTTTAAAACAGGCGCCAGGCATAAACTAATTACCAAAATACAACCTACAATACCAATACTGTTCTTAATCAAGACAGCACTTCCCAGCCAGATGCGCAATGCGCCCTCTGCCACTTCACCAATTCCCGGAATCGATTCTACCGCTTTATATATACTTTCTCCTTTTACCCTGTCCATAATAGGAATGATCATGGATTGAATCATACTGGCTCCTGTCAGGACTCCTAATGATAACTTTAGAAAGAACTTGATCCCTTTTTGAAATAACTCTAAAAGCAATGTGAGCCTTTCTTCTTCCCAAATACCATTCATCAATACAAACAGCATATAGGCACTGATCGCCGGAAGAAGAATGGTTCCCAGACACCATTCCACCAGATAAATCACGCCTCCCGCTATTTGATAATAAGCAATTCCTGTTCCTGCACCTACTGTACTTCCTACCACAAGAAAAAAGGTCGGGAAAAATATACGCATAAACTCCTCTATATTTGTCAAAGATTCTTCTCCCAAATCCAGAACAGCCCCAAATACATTCGTAAAAATTACGACCAGGAGCAGATAATTAACATAAAATGCAATTTCTGCAATCTGGGCATTTTGAAATGTATCCTTAAAAGTAGAAAACACTGCTGAAATCAATATAATAATAACAACTGTTATAAATATATTTTTTACATCTTTCCATTGAGAATACAGTGCATTTTTGCAACTTTCCCAAACTGTGATCACAATTCCTTTCCCATTACCTTCGTATACATCCTTTACGATTTCCATAAATGATAAATCAGGATTTAATTTCATTCCTCTCAATTTTGTTTCCATTTCCTGCAAATTCATTCCATTGTAAATCTCTTCAAAATTCATGCTTCATCCCTCCCGGACCGGTTCCAATCCGTTTAACCTTTTTCAATACCCTTTTATAGTCTCTATGACAGAAATCAGGATTGGGATTCCTGATAATAAAACAAGCATTTTTCCTACAATTTCTATTTGTGTTGCAATGGAAGAATGCCCGGCATCTTTACAAATACCTGAAGAGAACTCACAAATATATGTAATTCCCATTATTTTAAATAATGTTTTATAAAAGGATTTATTTTGTTCCAATTCCGCAGCAATAGCATTAAATTGCTCCTGCATCTCTCCAAATATCTCCAACATCCAACCAAAAAACAATAGCGAAAGTGAAATAATAATCAACACACCATATTCAGCTTTGTATCCCTTTACAATAACAGCTGTTATCACTCCAATTATTGCCACAAGACATATATTAACAATATTCATATCTTTCTTCCTATCTATTCCTTCTTCGTTTAATGCAAGCACTTCATTTTCCCAATTTATAACTGAAACAACGTCTGAATTGATTGAAACAAATTATAAATATATGGAAGTATCCAGGATAAAACAACAATCAATCCGGCTAAAGAAATTAAAAAGGCATGTTCCTCTCTGCCACTATGTTTCAAAACCTGTCCTAAAATCGTTACCAAAATTCCTACTGCTGCAATTTTAAAAATCAAGCCAATTTCCATTCCTGTCCCTTTACCATAAAATCAGTACTATCATAAGCCCCAAGCAAGTACTTAAGACCCCTACTAATTTTTTCCTTTCCCGATGCTCCTCCTGCTTTCTTAATCTTAAGTTCTTCCATTTTTCCTTTTGCTCTTCAATCATCCTTTTTTGTATCTCTTCATCCTCAAATCCGGTCATTACTCCGAATTCTTTCAGAAGTAACATCACTTCCTCCGTAAATTTATCTTCCTTACCATATTTCAAACATTCTTCATCCCAAATCATAAAAAAATGCTCTCTTTGTTTATTCTGCATTCTTTCGCTTATCCTTTTTAAACACTTTCCTTCTTTTCCACCAATTCTCTCTCCGATTTCATAACATGCCAAAGATAGAGGCTGCTTTTTGTATGTAATTTCACTAAGAAACATCTGCATAATATGTTCCCATGTTTCAATTACACCTATTATTTTTTGTTGTCTCTCTATATATGTAACTCCAATTCCTATCGTTCCTAACAAAATCATACAAGAACCTAACAGCTGTAACATATCTTTTCATCTCCATTACAATACAATTCCATGTGAAAAGCATTTTGATCCCTGAACAGAAATATTACATTTTTAAAAAGTTGTTGTTCCCATATTTCCTGTAACATTTTTTTCTGCCTCAATTCTTCTATACTATTTCCATGTATTGTAGCTATGACAGCACATCCGTTTCCTACCATTTGTTGTATCAACTCGATTTCTTCTACATTCCCTAACTCGTCCACTGCAATAACATCCGGTGCCATAGACCTCAATAGCATCCTCATTCCTACGGTCTTCTTGCAATTATCCAACACATCTGTCCTTACTCCTACATCCAATTGTGGAATTCCTTGAAAGCAGGCTGCAATCTCTCCTCTTTCATCTACCAAACCTATGTTAATTCCACAATTCAGATCATTTCCGTTAGATAACTGACGTATCATATCTCTCAATAATGTAGTTTTTCCAGCACCCGGTGCTGAAACAATCAACGTATTCTCTACTTTATTTTCCGTGTAAATATATTTCATTATTTTCTTTGCCACATCTTTTATTTCGTGAGCAATCCGAATATTAATTGCCGAAATATATTTTATGGACTGTACTTTCCCATCCTCACCGCTTATAACTTCACCACAAATGCCAATTCTATGACCGCCTTCTATTGTCAAAAAACCTCGTCTAATCTCATTTTGAAATGCATATCTGGAATCCATACACCAAAAATCTACCAATTCCTGCATTTCTTTATAAGTGAATTTCTTCCCTTTATCCGGCACATATATTAACTTTCCATCTTCATCTATACTCATTTCTCTTTGATTCAAATAGATGAGAATCGGTCTTTCTGCTCTGATTCTGATTTCTGTAATATACTCAATATGACGAATTATTTCCTTCCAAATACTTCCATCGTATTTAGGAAATATAGACTTATATCTTTTTCTAATCCCTTCCAAAGCTTTCTCCTTTTCTTGTCCTCTTTTAACTAAATATATGTCTCTTCTAAAAACTTATTACTCCAATTTTGTATGAAAAGAAAAACATAGAAAAGTAATTAATCTTATTTACAAAATTAGTAATAAATGCTATTATTAATTTACAGATAATAATAGTAATCATTATTATATATTAGAAGGAGGACTTTTTATGAGTAACGCAAACACACAACAGATTGACAATTTAGTATCTTTATTAGATGGATATGCAACGAATGGTGGGCATCACCTCAACGTAAATGTGTTGAATAGAGAAACTCTTCTGGATGCCCAGAAAAATCCCGAAAAGTATCCTCAACTTACCATTCGTGTATCAGGATATGCTGTTAATTTTATCAAATTAACACCAGAACAGCAGACAGACGTTATTAACCGTACTTTTCACAGTGCGGTATAACCTTTATCTATCTCCTACTAACTTATCAAAGAGCCGCTGCAAATATTGCAGCGGCTCTCCTACGTAAAAAAATCCCCCGCCTCATGGCAGGGGATTCAACTTTTTATTTAGTTGTTTGGAACATCCTTAATAGAGAAGCTCATTCTGCCCATTTTATCTTTTCCAAGACAAATTACAGTTACTTTATCACCTAAAGTAAGAACATCTTCTACATGGTTGATTCTTTCTTTACAAATTTTAGAAATGTGAACCATTCCTTCTTTTCCAGGAGCAAATTCAACGAAAGCACCAAATTCTTTAATGCTTACAACTTTACCTTTGAAAATCTGTCCTTCTTCGAAGTCTGTTGTAATGATTTTAATCATTTCAACTGCCTGATCCATCATAGCAGCATCTGTTCCACATACGGATACGTTACCATCATCTGTAATATCAATCTTAACGTTTGTACGAGCGATAATTTCGTTAATTGTCTTACCTCTCTGTCCAACAACTTCACCAATCTTTTCAGGATCGATCTGAAGAGATACAATCTTAGGAGCATATTCGCCAACTTCCGGTCTAGGTTCAGCGATACAAGGAATCATAACTTCATCTAAGATATAGAATCTTGCTTCTCTTGTCTTAGCGATTGCTTCTTCTACGATAGGTCTTGTAAGACCGTGAATCTTAATATCCATCTGAATAGCTGTGATACCGTCTTTTGTACCGGCTACCTTAAAGTCCATATCTCCAAAGAAGTCTTCTAATCCCTGAATATCTGTTAATACGATGTAATCATCATCTGTATCACCTGTTACAAGACCACAGGAAATACCTGCTACCGGTTTGCTGATTGGTACACCGGCTGCCATTAAGGACATGGTAGATGCACATACAGATGCCTGAGAAGTAGAACCGTTAGATTCAAATGTTTCAGATACTGTACGGATAGTGTATGGGAAATCTTCTTCTGAAGGAAGTACAGGTACTAAAGCTTTTTCCGCTAATGCACCATGTCCGATTTCTCTACGTCCCGGTCCTCTGGATGGTTTTGTTTCCCCTACAGAATAAGAAGGGAAATTATAGTGATGCATATATCTCTTGCTTGTTTCGTTTGCATCTAATCCGTCCACTTTCTGCATTTCAGATAATGGCGCTAATGTAGTTACTGTACAGATCTGTGTCTGTCCACGAGTGAACATTGCAGAACCGTGAACTCTAGGAATTAAATCTACTTCTGCTGCTAAAGGACGAATCTGTGTAATTGCACGACCGTCAGGACGTTTGTGATCTTTTAAGATCATTTTACGAACAGTCTTCTTCTGATACTGATATAATGCTTCACCAAGGATTGGTAACCATTCTTCATTTTCAGCAAAAGCTTCTTCCAATTTTTCACGGATAACACGAAGATTTTCTTCTCTTACCTGTTTTACATCTGTAAATACTGCAACTTCCATTTCATCAGGAGTTACGATTTCTTTCATAGCTGCGAACATTTCTTCCGGAATTGCACAGCTTGTATATTCATGTTTTGGTTTGCCTACTTTGGCTACCATATCATTGATAAATGCAATGATTGTCTGGTTGATTTCATGAGCTTTGTAAATAGCATCAATCATAACATCTTCAGGAATTTCGTTAGCTCCTGCTTCAATCATGATAACTTTTTCGCTTGTGGAAGCTACCGTTAAGTTAAGGTCACCATTTTTCCACTGTTCCTGAGATGGGTTAATGATTAATTCTCCATCTACCATACCTACCTGTGTTGTTGCACATGGTCCACAGAATGGAATATCAGAGATACTTGTAGCAATTGCACTACCAAGCATAGCCACTAATTCAGGACGACATTCAGGGTCAACACTCATTACCATGTTATTTAATGTAACGTCATTTCTGTAATCTTTTGGGAAAAGAGGACGCATAGGTCTGTCGATTACACGGCTTGTTAAAATTGCGTTTTCACTTGCTTTTCCTTCTCTTTTATTAAATCCTCCCGGGATTTTTCCTACTGCGTATAATTTTTCTTCATATTCTACGCTTAATGGGAAGAAATCAATTCCTTCTCTTGGTTTTTCACTTGCGGTTGCAGTACAAAGTACTGTTGTTTCACCATACTGCATAAATGCACAACCATTAGCCTGTTTACCAACTCTGTTTACATCTACTCTAAGAGTACGGCCGGCTAAGTCCATTGTAAATGTCTGATACATAATCTTTTCTCCTTCTTATCTTTATTCTACTTGTCCCTTTAAGAAACCGCCGAAACTACTGATAAACCCAAGCGTTTTCTTGCGCTTATCAGTGGTCTCGGATGCGTCTTCTATCAGGGGCGCCTTCCGCGCAAATAAGGGACTGTCAAATAATCAACAGTCCCTTTTGTTTTTCCAGATTATTTTCTGATTCCTAATTTTTCAATTAAAGCACGGTATCCTTCGATATCTGTTTTCTTTAAATAATCTAATAAACCACGTCTTCTACCAACCATTTTAAGAAGACCTCTTCTGGAATGATGGTCTTTCTGGTTAGATTTTAAGTGTTCTGTAAGTTCAGCAATTCTAGCTGTTAATACAGCGATCTGTACTTCCGGTGAACCTGTGTCACCTTCAAATCTACCATATTCTTTGATAATTGCAGCTTTCTTTTCTTTAGAGATCATTTTTTGTTTCCTCCTATATTCTTAAATATCGCTTTATACTAAGTAACGGACGGAGTATCCAATAACCGAGCATAAGCTAAAATCTCACACCACAGTAATATAGCACAATCAACATAATTTGTAAACATTTTTTGCTGATTTTTCTATGTACTTTTCTTTGTACAAAACCCCAATTTATAATATTTATATCAAAAATATTTACTGTTGATTAATTTTTAATTCCATCCTTTTCAAGAATAGAAAAGGCAATATTAGTAGCATGGTCTGCCACTCTTTCCAATCCGGAAACTACATCCGAAAAAATCATACCGGCCTGTGGAGTACATTTATTCTTTGTCAGACGGGAAACATGCGCTTTCTGTAATTCCCGTTCTTTCTCATCAATTTCATCTTCCAGACGAATAACATCCCGCATATGATCTTCTTTTCCATGAGCAAACATTTCTACAGAATAATTGAAAATATTGTTTACCATTTCCAACATTTCTCCCAACTCTTTCTGGGCTTTTTTACTAATGGAAATATCTTCGTCTTTTCTCTTTAACGCTGCATCTGCAATATTCGCTGCATGATCGCCGATTCTTTCAATATCGTTCGCCACATGGAACAAAGCTGCGATGCTCTTCAAGTCTTCGATTGGAAGCGTGGTCTGGTTAATTTTTACCAGATAATCCGTAATGGAATGATTCAAAAAATCAATATTCTTTTCCACTTCGAATACTTCATCAATGTCTTCCTGATCTAATGTAATCAAAGCATTCATGGCTCGGTTCAGATTTTCTCCTGCCAGTTCCGCCATTCTTTCCAACTCATTAATAACATCTATGACCGCTGTGGACGGGTTAAATACAACATTTTCTCCGATATATTTCAAAGTAAAACTATCTCTGTAACCAACTTTCTTATCCTCTCCCGGAACCATCATATAAGTAAGTTTTACTAAGTAATTAGAAAATGGGAATAACATAATTACCTGACATACTTTAATCAAAGTGTGTGCGTTAGCTACAAATCTTCCGGCGTTCTGCCCACTGGCATTAAATAGCGCGGTGACAATCGGCTCTAATCCCACCTGTAAAATAAGGAAAATAATAGCAGAACCAATAACATTGAACATAAAATGTATCATAGCCGCACGCTTCGCATCTTTTTTTCCTGCCAAAGAAGCTAATAACGCAGAACCACAAGACCCAATGTTACACCCTAAAATAATATACGGACAAATAAGAATATCCAAAAGTCCCTGATTTGCCAATAACAGCACAATACTGACCGTAACAGAAGAACTTTGAATAATTGCTGTCAGAATCATCCCTACTAAAAGTGCCAACAGTGGATTACTTAAAGAACCCAGCAATGCGGTCACCTGCGGATCCTCACGTAATCCGGACATTGCCCCTGACATGGTATTCAAACCGGTAAATAAAATACCGAATCCAAGAAAAATTGCTCCTATTTTCTTAGTCGTTTCGTTTTTGGCAAACATAACTGCCACTGCTCCACCAAAAACAACCAATGGAGCAACTTCAGATAAATTGATAGAAACCAACTGGGAGGTTATGGTAGTACCAATATTAGCCCCTAAAATAACTCCCACTGCCTGATATAACGTCATCAGACCTGAGTTTACAAAACTTACTACCATTACGGTACAAGCTGAAGATGATTGTACAATTCCTGTAAAAATAATACCCACAATCAATCCTAAAAATTTATTCTTTGTAAACATTTCTACAATGCTTCTCAATTTAGCTCCGGCTGCTTTTTCGATTCCCTCACTCATCATTTCCATTCCGTAAAGGAACAGCCCAAGGCCGCCCGCTAAAGCAAGTATTGTTCCTGCATTCATTATGCTTTCTCCTCTTTTGTTCTAAAACCAGTTACTGTTCACTTCGTTCTAAACACTAACTAATATTCTCTTCCATCGTTGATATCCTTTAACATTTGTGCTTTTAATTCATCCAGATTTTCAAACTTCTTCTCAGGACGTTTGTATTCCAAAAGTTTCACGATGGCATTTTTCCCATATACATCTTGTTCAAACTCATAAAGATAAGTCTCTACCCCAATTTGTTCTGCATTACTCACCGTTGGTTTTTTCCCAATATTCGTAATGCTTTTATATTCCTTGTCTCCAATTTTTGTTCTGGAATAATACACTCCGTTTGGCGGAAGCATTTTTTCTTTTTCAGGAAGTATATTTATGGTAGGCATCCCGATTTTTCTGCCAAGCTTTGCTCCATGCACTACCTGTCCAATAATCATGTAGGGTTCCCCTAACAGCCTTCCTACATGCTCTAGATTTCCTGTTTCCACTTCTTCTCTGATAAAAGTAGAGCTGATTTCTCTCCCTTCATCACATACCTTTTCTATAATTTTTAATTCAAATCCAAGCTCCGGTGCCAGCTTTCTTAAAAGATCCGCATTTCCCGCACCTTTATGTCCAAAAGACAAATCATAGCCGGCTGCCAGATAAGACATATTCATCCTATCCTTTAATACCTCTTTTACAAAATCTTCCGGTGCTATGGCGGCACTTACTTCATTCAGTGGATATTCAATCAGAATATCCACTCCCAACTCATCAAAAATAATACGTTTTTCTTCCTTGGTAGTTATTTCTTTCGCCAGTCTTTTGCCAAATAAAACTTCCGGCGGCGGATCAAATGTAAAAATCGTACTTAAATAGCCTCTATTTTTTGTTTGCAATATCTGGTCTAGTAATTCCCTATGACCTCTATGAAGTCCATCAAATTTTCCAATGGCTACTGCCGTAGGCCGTAGTATCTTAAAATCTGTTGTATCTGCAATGATTCGCATTCTTTTCTCCAATTCACTATTTTAATAGCAAATTTATCCAATTTTGTTTTTTATAGTAATCTTAAAATTTTTATTTCATATTTAAGACAGAAACATCTTCACCGGATAAAATTTTTGTTCCATTTTTCGATATTCATACACACCCATAAATGTATTTTCATCAATATATACTCTGTATTGACTTTTATCTGCTCTATCTTTATTTATGCATTCTTTTCTAAGATTCTTTTCCTCAAAAGAATTCCCATTCTGAACCAGTCGTTCCCACTGTGGAAGAAGACGAATCTCCGGATAATCAGAGAACATTCTATCTACAGGGATCACGAAAGATTGCAATATTTCTTCTCTATTATCTCCCGCATTCCTTAACTTATCTTCTAACTCAGCCAAAGAAATTGCTGTTTCTAAAGTAAATTGTCCTGATTTGGTTCTCTCCAAAGATGCCATAGCTGCCCCGCAGCCTAATTTTTCTCCCAGATCGTGGCAGAGAGTTCGAATATAAGTACCTTTGGAACACCCTACTTTTATGGTAATCTGTGGAAGCGCCATATCCAGAATATCAATATAATGAATTGTTACCGGTCGCGCCTTTCGCTCTACTTCCTTTCCTTCTCTGGCAAGTTCATAGAGTTTCTTTCCATTTACCTTCAGCGCAGAGTACATGGGAGGAATCTGCTCATAATGTCCTACAAAAGACAGAATTGCTTCCGTTACCTGCTGTTCGGTAACATGCACTTCTTTTTCATTCAAAACAGTTCCTGTCATGTCCTGAGTATCTGTAGTAACACCTAATTGTACTTTTGCAATATACTCCTTTTCTTTATCAGTAAGCATATCACATAGTTTGGTAGCACTCCCCAGACAGACCGGCAATACTCCGGTCGCATCCGGATCTAAAGTTCCTGTATGTCCGATTTTTTTCTGTCTCATAATTCCTCGCAGCTTTGCCACAACATCATGAGATGTAAAACCTTTTATTTTATATATGTTAATTACACCATTAATCATATTACTATGAACTTTTCCTTTTTATACTTTAATAATCGTTACATCTGCAATGCAATCCTAGTGGATATATTATTAATTACATCATGTACCGTTCCCTTCATGGTACAGCCTGCGGCCCTCACATGACCTCCTCCTCCAAAGAAAGAAGCGATAGCAGATACATCCACATAACCATTAGAACGCATACTTACTTTGTATTCCATATTTCCAGTCTGATACATAAAAATGGCACATTCAACGCCTTTAATAATTCTCAACTGGTTTATGATTCCATCCAGATCCTTCGGAGTCGCGTCGTAGAACTCCATTATGTCCTTATTTACAACGCTAAAAATGCATTTCCCATCCATAAAACGAACACTTTCCAGTAAAGCCCTTCCCATAATCTGAGTCTGAATATAAGTCTTTTCATAGAAAGTTTCATCAATAATCTTCGGGAAATCAAATCCATAAGAAATCAACCCGGCAGCAATCTGTAATGTTTTTGGAGATGTATTGGAATATTTGAAAACACCGGTATCATGTATCATTCCGATATACAATGCCTTTGCAATTTCCACATCCAGTTTTTCCGAATCCATCAGTTCATATACCACTTCACAGGTACTGCTGGCATCCGGAACTACAATATTAATATCCCCGCACCCCTGATTACTTACATGGTGGTCAATATTAATTCTGGTCTTGGCCCTTTGAAAAATAGGTTCTGCATCACCCAAACGCTCATCGTTACAATCCAACGCTATAAACACATCAAACACTCTTTGAGTATCCATATTTGAATCAATTACTTCTATTTCTTTCATACATCCAAATATAGAAGAAGGTGTTTCTAAAAACACCTTTACTTCTAACCACGGCATATTCTTTTTCAAATATAGATATACAGACATAACAGAACCAACACAGTCACCATCCGGTCTAACGTGACCACTAAGGGCTACACTTTTGGCACCCTTTACAAGTTCTTCTAATCTACTCATTATTCTGCATCGTCCTCGTCATCTTCAAAAACATCATCATTTTCTAAATCTTCTTCATCCTCAGAAACAATGTCTTTTACAACTTCATCAATTTTTCTGGACATATCCACACCATAAGCAATGGACTGATCAATTACAAAATGTAATTCCGGAGTATTTCTCAAATTGATAATTTTTGCAAGACGATTTTTAATATAACCTTCTGCACTTTTCAGTCCTGCCAATGTATCTTTCTGTGCCTGTTCATTTCCTAATACACTGATATATGCTTTGCAATTCTTTAAATCTGGAGCAACTTCCACAGCGACTACACTGGTCAATGGCGAAATTCTTGGGTCTTTGATGTCTCCACGAATAATTTCTGCAAGAACCTTCTGGACTTCGCCATTGATTCTTGTATTTTTAATAC
>CAZSBV010000030.1:0-13541 GCA_964605105.1 uncultured Lachnospiraceae bacterium
GGAATTCTTCCACCACGATTTACAAAAGCTTCACAGGAGAACTGATTTACAGGCATAATCGGTGCATATCCTAACAATCCACCAAACTCAACGGTTTCTCCTACCCCTTTTCCAATGACCGGAATAATTCGAACAGCAGTTGTTTTCTGGTTAATCATTCCAATTGCCAATTCATCTGCAATAATACCGGAAATTGTACTTGCTTTGGTATCACCAGGAATAGCAATCATATCCAATCCAACGGAACAAACACAGGTCATAGCTTCCAGCTTTTCCAAAGTTAAAGCTCCTGCTACAACAGCATCAATCATTCCCTGGTCTTCACTGACAGGAATAAATGCTCCACTTAAACCACCCACATAAGAAGATGCCATTACACCACCTTTTTTTACTTGGTCATTTAAAATTGCAAGAGCGGCTGTGGTTCCCGGTGCACCTGCGTATTCCAATCCCATCTCACATAAAATATCTGCTACGGAATCACCTACTGCCGGAGTTGGAGCTAAGGATAAATCTACAATACCAAAAGGTACACCCATACGCTTAGATGCTTCTTTTGCTACCAGCTGTCCTACACGAGTTACTTTAAAGGCTGTTTTCTTAATAGTTTCACACATAATTTCAAAACTTTCGCCTCTTACTTTTTCTAATGCTGTTTTAACAACACCCGGTCCGCTGACTCCAACATTAATGATGTAATCTGCCTCTGTTACTCCATGAAAAGCTCCTGCCATAAATGGGTTATCATCCGGTGCATTACAGAATACTACTAATTTTGCACATCCCAGAGAATCAGATTCTTTTGTATATTCTGCTGTTTCTTTTACAATTTCACCCATTAGACGAACTGCATCCATATTAATTCCGGTCTTAGTAGAACCTAAATTAATGGAACTGCATACTCTTTCTGTATTTGCCAAAGCTTCCGGAATAGAACGAATTAATAATTCGTCTGCTGTTGTCATTCCTTTAGAAACCAGTGCAGAATATCCACCAATAAAGTTTACTCCTACTTTTTTTGCTACATCATCTAATGTTTTTGCAATAGTTGCAAAATCAGAACTTGTTTTACATGCTGCCCCGCCAATTAAAGCGATGGGAGTCACTGAAATTCTCTTATTTACAATTGGAATACCAAATTCTTTGGAGATATCTTCTCCTGTTGCAACTAAATTTTTAGCCGCTTCATAAATTTTATTATAAATCTTTTCATTTAATCTATTTAAATCTGAATCAATACAATCTAAAAGACTAATACCTAAAGTAATCGTTCTTACATCCAGATTCTCTTTTTCAATCATTTTATTGGTTTCAGCTACTTCTAATATATTCAACATTTTATCATCATGCCTTTCGTTTCATATTTCGTATTTTACAAAAGTTTATCATATTCATGCTAAACTGTTACACTAGATTCTATGCATACTGTTAAAAATATCCTCGCGCTGACATTTGATGATAACGCCGATTTCTTCACCTAACTTTTCCAAATCTTCTGCTGTTTCTTTAAAATGTTTTGTGCTTTCTGTTCTGTCAACAATCATCATCATATTAAAATATCCCTGAACGATAGTCTGAGAAATGTCTAAAATATTAATATTGTTTTCTGCTAAATATACACATACCTTTGCAATGATACCTACCGTATCTTTTCCTACTACAGTAATAATTGTCTTTTTCATAATCTCCTCCTGATGCTTTAATTTTAATGACTTAAAGCTAACTTTTCTTTTGCAAATAATATCCTGTTTTTATTACTTCGCTTTTTACTAAGCAATCTTTATCATAGGTGAAACTTCATCTCTCTTTGCTACCGTAATCGGAAACTGATATTCATTATAAATTTCGCTTCCCATAGCTAATTCCACTCTTACGGTTTCATATGCCAGTTCCGGGATATTATTATCCTTACTTAAATGTCCTAAAACTACTCCCTGCAGCTTATCATGCGCTAATCTTTTTAATAATTTGCCTGATAGCTCATTAGATAAATGACCTTTATCACCTAAGATTCTTTGTTTTAGTCTGTACGGATAAGGACCAACCTGTAACATATTTACATCATGATTTGCTTCCAGGAAAAGTAAATCCATTCCTTTTAAGCATTCTACAGTATATTCATTATAAGTTCCTAAATCAGTAGCAATTGCAATTTTTTTATTTTCATACTTCATGCGATAGGCTACCGGATCAACCGCATCATGAGAAGTATGCATGGGTTCTATGGAAACATCCTTAATTCGAAATTTTTCATCTGCCCGAATTGGAACAAATAAATCATCATCAATTTTTCCTAATGAAGAACTCATTTTAATTGCATCAATCGTCTTCCCTGTGGCATAAATAGGGATATGGTATTTCCTGCTCAATACTCCTAATCCGCAAATATGATCCGAATGTTCATGCGTAATTAAAATACCATCTATATTATTCAAAGATTGTCCAATACTGTTAAGCCCACATTCTGTCCTTTTTCCACTAATTCCTACATCTACCAATAGATGCGTAGCATCGGTTCCCACGTAAATACAGTTTCCACTGCTTCCGCTGGCAATACTACATAATTCCATTTATTTTTCCTTCCTCTCACGGAACGCACAAAAAAATATGCATTCCTGCAATTCTATATTGTTTTCCAATAAACTTCAATCATGTCACCTTCATGAAGCTCTTCCATAAATTGTGCCTGATTACCATTTAAATTGGTAACAATGGCTCCTTGCGGCTTAGATAAATCAAAGTCTATAAAATCAAAAATATCTACAAAAACATATTTTGGTTTTCCACGTAACACTACCGGTTTACGGTTAACCATAACAATCATCCTTTGGTTTTCCAAAGGAACCGCTGTTTCTTGCTCTTCTTTACCATTATCCCTCTCTTGGCTATAAGTTGCATTGGTAGTTTCTTCCGATACCGCCTGAAATACCTCTTCTGTATTTTCTATTTCTGCAATATTATCTTCTTCTACCGAATCCTCCTGATCATCTTCTTCCGAAAAAAGTTCCGCATAGGTAGTTGCCATTTCAGTCTTGGACATCAAAACAGAAAAATTCTCATATACTTTTGTCTGCATATCAGCCCTATTATTATTTACATAATATGTATTATAAGTATCCGTGGAAATATCCATGAACTGTAAAATCTGTTCAATAGTATAATATTTCAAAAATTCAATTTCATCGCCATCCTGAATATTATAATACTCAGACTCTAATTTACCATTTACAGAAGCAAACTTTGGCAAATATACCTTTCTCTGGTTAATATCAACCACTAAAGAGCCACCACTTTCCGGCAGCTGACTGATTTCCATTCGAGCAGGTGCACCGGCAGTAGATTCTTCTACATAAATGATATCTTCCTTGTTAATTCTTGTATGAATATTGGCTGGTTTTCCATTTACAAGAATCTGGGCACCTTCCCCTACTTCACCACGTACGATTTTCTTAATTCCATCTACCGTAAAGTTCAGCTCTTTTCCTCGTTTCGGGAAAAATCCATCATTGGGGAAATTTGCCTGAATCGCAGCATCTGTTACTTTCAAATGCTTATTATCATATAATTTAACTTTTTTCCCGTTGAAGGAAACAAATATAAAATTATTATTCTGTTCATAAAAATTCAAACAGATACCAATTGGAGTAACTAACAAAGAATCTTTTTCAATGGAAGTATCCATAAATTCAATTTTCTGCATTACTTCTTTTCCACGTAAAGCTACTCTTTCTGCCTGAATACCTAATTTATCGGATAGTCTCTGTGTGTAACCATTTACTTTACCACCACCGCCAACTACAAAGACAGCACTTACTGATTTTCCACCATTTAATTCTTTGATTTTTTCAGAAACTCTGGTCGTCATATCTTCCAGAATTGGCTCCATAACAGCATCTAATTCTTTCGTAGTTATGGTCTGCTTTAACCCCATAATATCTTCATAAGTAACAATGTCACCCATGGTAGAATCCTGCTTCATCTTATCTGCTACATAAAAATCTGTTAAACATTGCATTGCAATTGCTTCTGTAAGACTATCCCCCGCAATAGGAATCATTCCGTAAGCAATAATACTTCCATCTTTGGTAATAGAAATATCGCTTGTTCCTGCTCCAACATCAACTAATGCAATATTCAAAAGACGAAATCTCTCTGGGATTGCCACCTGAATTGCTGCAATTGGTTCCAGAGTCATATTAGCAACATGTAATCCGGCTAATTCTACTGCTTTATTTAAACCATCCACTACTTCATCCGGAAGAAAGGTTGCAATTAATTCCACTGCAATTTTTCTCGCTTTATGGTTTTCAAGATTACTGATTTGGAAATCATTCAAATAATAATTTACAACAGAATTGCCAACACAATAAAATTTCTGTTCTGTCTGATTTCTTTCCATAAAAGAAGCATATGCCTTTTCAATTGCCAAAGAATTCAAAGCGTAAACATCCTCTTTTGTTATAGTATGTTCTTCATCAAATTCTACTTCAGCATGAGAATTAGAAGTTTCCAAAACACGTCCCGCTGCAGCAATACAAACATCGGTCAGTTTTCTTCCTATCTGCTCTTCCAGATACTCTTTTACCTGTCTGATGGAATTTCCTACTTTTTCAATATCATGAATCTGACCATCTAACATGGCTCTGGTCTCATGTTCTTTTACTTTTTGTGCAACAATGATAAACTTGTCATCATCTTTGTATCCTACGGTACCAACAATACTTCTGGTTCCTATATCCAACCCAAAAACCAAATGACCGGCATAATTTCTTGTATTATTTCCTAAGTTTGCTCCTGTTTCCAAGGTTGTTCCTCCCTTTACTGCTAAGTGTGTAACTTTTTCTTTTTACATTAATCTTCCCAGATATTTAATCTCATACATTCCGCTTTAAGCTGCGCAAATGTTTCTTCAAATTCATGGCTATTATCCAATATTACATCTGCATATTTCTGAAACTCAGCTTCTGACAACTGGCTATCCATAATCTGCTGAATTTTCTCATCAGAATATGCCCTGGATTCTTTTAATCGTTTTATTCTAACATTTTTCTCGCTATAAATATACCACAATTCATCTAAATACGGTACATATCCTGCTTCAATTAAAAGGGCTGCTTCCAGAAAAAAAACATGAATTTTCTGTCTTTCTCTTTCTGCTTGCATATCCTTTAAAATATATTCCTCCACAGCAGGATGAATAATTGCATTTACTTGTTTCAATAAATCTGCATCTGAAAAGATTTTCTCTGCCATCTTCAATTTATCAATAGTCAGATCTTCTTTCAATATATCTTTGCCTAATAATCCCACTATTTTGTGATAGCACTTCTGCCCCGGTTCTTTTACCTTATTTCCAACATCATCTGCTAAAACAATTTTACAATTACAATGGTCTTCTAATGCTTTTAAAACACGGGATTTGCCTGCGCCTACTCCACCTGTAATTCCTATTACCAACATTATTTTGCTTCGTACCAGTCTGTACCTGAATGAATATCTACTTCCAATGTAACAGCCAGACTGGCTGCCCCTTTCATTTCCTCTTCTAGTATTTTTGCTACTTGCATTTCCTCTTCTTTTGCTGCTTCAATTAAAATTTCATCATGCACCTGAAGAATCATCTTGGATTTTAAGTGTTCTTTTTCCAATCTTTCAAACACACGAATCATAGCTATTTTCATAATATCTGCAGCAGTTCCCTGCAATGGAGAATTCATAGCAACTCTTTCACCAAAAGAACGCTGCATAAAATTACTGGAGGACAATTCCGGAATTGGACGTTTACGTCCAAATAACGTAGTCACAAATCCATGTTCTTTACCATCACTTACCAGCTTATCCAAATAAATTTTTACTCCGGGATAAGTTTCAAAATACTTATCAATATATTCCGCAGCTTCTTTTCTGGAAATACTAAGGTCCTGACTTAAACCAAAGGAACTGATTCCATATACAATACCAAAGTTAACTGCTTTCGCATTTCTTCTTTGTAAGTCTGTCACTTCGTCCATTGGAATATGAAAAACATTGGATGCTGTAATTCTATGGATATCGGAATCCATCTTATAAGCTTCAATCAGCCTCTCATCCGCAGACATATGTGCCAGAAGTCTTAATTCTATCTGAGAATAATCTGCATCTACGAAAACATAATTTTCTTTCGGAACAAATACTTTTCGAATCTGTCTTCCTAATTCCATTCTCATAGGAATATTTTGTAAATTGGGTTCCGTAGAACTGATTCTACCGGTAGCTGTTATAGTCTGATTAAAAGTGGTATGGATCTTGCCATCTTCCTGAATACAAGTTCCCAGTCCATCAGCATACGTTGATTTCAGCTTTGCCAGAGTACGATACTCCAGAATGTCTGCGATCATCGGATATTCCGGCGCCAATTTTTCTAATACATCTGCCGCGGTAGAATATCCCGTTTTCGTCTTTTTCCCTCCCGGAATCTGTAATTTACCAAAAAGAATCTCGCCTAACTGTTTTGGAGAATTTAGATTGAACTTCTCTCCAGCCTGTTCATAAACGGAATTTTCCAATTTTTCAATTTTCACAGCCAGAGCATCACCATATTCTTCTAAGGCATCTTTTTTTGCACTAACGCCTTCCTTCTCCATACTATATAATACAAAGGAAAGCGGCATCTCTATTTCTTCAAACAAAGAAAGCATTCCCTCATTTTCTAATCTGTTTTTAATTTCAGGCATCGCCATAAAAGAAACATAGGATAAGAAGCCGGCATATTCTTTAAACTTATCTGCACTTTCTTCCATTGCCTGCTTTAAAGAACGTTTTTCTAACAACTGGATTCTGTCTGAAATCATCAATCCCAGATATTCATTAGCAATATCGACAATTCCATAATCATTTTTTAGCGGATTACAAAGGTATGCACCAATCAGAACATCAAAAAAACCTCTTCCGGTAGCAGCTCCTATATAGGAATATTGCTGTTTTATATCAAAAGTAACCAATTTTGTATGGTTAATTAATTCCTTCAACTTATCGCAAAGATAACTTTTGGTCAAGAAGCCTTCTTCCGGAATAATATAAACTTGCTTCTCGGATAGACAAAGGGAAATTCCAACAAATTCTTTTTCTTTCTTTTCTTCTAAAACGACAAACGAAATATATTCTTTTTTCTTTGCCTTTTCAAAAATTTCTTCTACCTCTGTAAACTCTGTAACTATTTTAAAATTATCTTTTTCATTATTTTCATTTACCGCTTCTTTTTCAAATTTATTTAAAAGATTTCTAAACTCTAATTTCTTAAACAAAACATAAGCCTCCTTGGTAAAAGGATTCTCATACTTTGCCTGTTCTAAAGTATATGGAATATCTGCATTTATCTCTATAGTAGCAAGAACCTTACTTAAATCCGCCAGATCACGATGTTCACGTAAAGTTTCTCTTACACTTTTCTTTGATATTTCCTCTAAATGTTCATATATATTTTCTAAAGAACCATAGGTCACCATCAGATCTGTGGCAGTCTTAGGCCCCACCTTCGGAACACCCGGTATATTATCAGAAGCATCTCCCATCAAAGCCTTTAAATCAATAAATTGGATAGGAGTTACCTGCATTGTTTCCAATACATCTTTTGCATAATAGTCTTCCACTTCTGTTTTCCCGGATTTTGTTTTTGGAATACGGATTTTAATATTTTCATCGGCAATCTGTAACAAATCTCTGTCACCGGATACTAAAGCAACTTCTAACCCTTGACTTTGTGCCTTTTTTGCAAACGTTCCCAAAATATCATCTGCTTCCAAACCTTCTTTTTCCATAATCAGAATACCCATGGACTGTAAGACTTCTTTCATGACCGGAACCTGTTCTCGTAGTTCATCCGGCATTCCCTTTCGGGTACCTTTATATTCCGGGTATATTTTATGTCTAAAAGTAGGTGCTTTTAAATCAAAAGCTACTGCCAGAAAATTCGGTTTCTCTTCATCAATAATTTTAAACATAATATTTAAAAATCCATAAATAGCATTGGTATGAAGACCTTCCGCATTGGAAAGATCCGGAACGCCATAAAATGCCCTATTTAAAATACTATGTCCATCTATTAAAACTAATTTTTCTCTCATACAAACATCACCACGATTATTATTATTGCCATTACTATAATGGTTATTATTTCCACAATGTAAGATAAAAATGTAAGTATCTTCCATCTTTTGACTTTTGCCCTTGCTTCGGAAAGTAATTCATTTAAAGATTTTCTCAAATTAAAACTTTTTCCTTCTTCGATTAAGGAAGATCCAATCATTACTAGATATTGAATTGTCAATTCTTCCATACATTCCGGACACTCTTCCAGATGTAAAAGAAATTGATTTAAAGTCCGGCTATTTAATTGTTTTACTAAAAATAACGGTATCATTTTTTCTGTTTCTTTACAGTTCATGAATTTACCTTTCCATATCTAATTATTTTCAATGTATATTTTAGTAACGTACATTGCAAGTGCATAGAACAATAATTCGCCACACTACCTTAGTTTACACCAAAAAAGAGCTGTTGTAAAATACAACAGCTCTTAAAATTACTTTTATTTTTGCTTTTACATATGAATGCGAAAAAACACACAAGATATTTTTAGCTTATTATACCAAAGATAATGCTGCTTCGTCAGCTACTACAGTTACATCCGGGTGGAACTGTAAAATAGAAGCAGGTACATGTGGTGTAACAGGACCAAAGAATGCATCTTTCACAATCTGAGCTTTATCTGCACCACTAACTACTACTAAGATTTTCTTAGCTTTCATAATGGTTCCAATACCCATTGTATAAGCCTGTTTTGGAACATCATCAGCCGATGCAAAGAAACGTTTATTAGCTTCAATTGTGCTTTCCTGTAAATCTACACAGTGAGTTAATTTATCAAATTCATCATTAGGTTCATTGAATCCAATGTGTCCGTTGTGTCCAAGACCTAATAACTGTAAGTCCTGTCCTCCTACGGAATCGATAATTGCTTCATATTCAGCGCATGCTTTATCACTGTCAGGTTCTGTTCCATCCGGTAAATGTGTATTTGCAAGATCAATATTCACATGTTTGAAAAGATTGTCATGCATGAAATAGAAATAAGACTGATCGTTTTCACGAGGAAGTCCTCTATATTCATCCAAGTTAACACTCTTAACTGCTGAAAAATCTAAGTCTCCGCTTTCATATGCAGCTACAAGATTTTTATATGTTCCGATTGGTGTAGAACCTGTTGCAAGACCTAAAACACAATCCGGTTTTAATACGATCTGTGCAGCAATGATATTAGCCGCTTTTCTACTCATATCATCATAGTCCTTAGTTCTGATAATTCTCATATTATGTCTCCTCCTAGAAGTTTTCTTTGAAGAATGCTTCTAATGCTGTTTTTGCTGCTGCTTCATCTTCGCCTTCGATTGTAACTTCAACAGTGTCACCACATTTTGCGCCTAAAGACATAACTCCCATAATTCTTTTTGCATCTGCACTTTTGCCTTTGCATGCAATAGTAATTTTGCTCTTGTATTCAGAACATTTTTTAACTAAAACTCCTGCTGGTCTTCCGTGAATTCCTACTTCATCTGTAATTACATAAGTAAATTTGCTCATGTTAATCTCCTCCATTCCTGATGCTTTTTGCATCTAATAAATTATTTTATTTACAGGTATATCACCTGTTTAATACATTATTAAATTTCTCTAACTTTCTTACGCAGTGGTAAAACATATGTTGGAGATACGGATAATTCATCAATACCCATATCCATAAATGTTTCTGTTAATGTTAAGTCACTTGCTAACTCACCACAGATACCAACCCAGATTCCGTTCTTATGACCATTGTCTATAGTCATCTGAATCATCTTAAGTACTGCCGGATGATGTGAATCATAGAATCTGTTAATACATTCATTCTGTCTGTCAATTGCCAATGTATACTGTGTTAAGTCGTTTGTACCAATACTGAAAAATTCAACTTCTTTCGCCAATTCATCAGACATCATAACAGCTGCCGGTGTTTCAATCATAATACCTAATTCCACTTCACCGATTGCATGTCCTTCTGCTGTTAATTCCTGTTTTACAACTTCTACGATTTCTTTGATTTTCTTAATTTCCCATACAGAAATAATCATTGGGAACATGATAGAACATTTTCCGAATGCAGAAGCTCTGTAAATAGCACGGAGCTGTGTTTTAAATACTTCCATTCTTTCCAGACAGATACGGATAGCACGAAGTCCCATTGCCGGATTTTCTTCATGTGCCAGGTGGAAGTAATCAGCCTGTTTATCAGCACCAATATCCAGTGTACGGATAATAACCTTCTTACCGCCCATACCTTCAACAACTGCTTTGTATGCTTCAAACTGTGCTTCTTCTGAAGGATAGTCCTGACTTCCTAAATATACAAATTCACTTCTGAAAAGACCAATACCATGAGCATCGTTCTGTAATACTTTTGGAAGGTCTTCAACATTACCAATATTTGCGTAAATATTAACTTTTCTTCCGTCTGTTGTTACGTTATCCAGACCAATTAATTCATCCAGCGCAGAAAGTTCTTCTTTCCATCTCTTAAGATTCGCTTCTGCTTCTTTCATAGCCATTTCATCAGGATTTACGATCAATGTATCATGGAAGCTGTCAACAACTGCCATTTTACCATCAAATTCATCCAACAATTCAATATTAGTATTAATTAAGGAAGGTAAGTTCATACTTCTTGCTAAAATTGCAGTATGAGAATTCTGAGAACCAAATCTTGTTACAAACGCTAAAATCTTAGATTTATCCATCTGTACTGTTTCACTTGGTGTTAAATCATCTGCAACGATAATTACAGGTTCGTCAGAATCGATACCAGCTTCTTTGATACCAGCAAGCACACGAACTACACGTTTGGAAATATCCAATACGTCTGCACTTCTGGCTTTAAAATAATCATCATCCATCATAGCAAAAGTTTCTGCAAAATTATCACCTGTAATGCTTACTGCATATTCTGCATTTACTTTTTCGTCTCTAATCATCGCTTCAATAGCTTCAATGTAGTCAAGGTCTTCCAACATCATTTTGTGAACATCAAAAATTGCTGCATGTTCTTCGCCAACTTCTTCCAAAGTCTTTTCGTATAGTTTCCCTAACTGATCTTTTGCTTTTTCACAAGCATCCTGAAATCTGTTAACCTCTGCTTCTACATCAGCTACAGTTTCTTTTACTAAAGTGTATTCCTGTTTTTTGAAAATATAAAGTTTTCCGATTGCAACACCGGCTAATACACTTTTTCCACTAAACTTTAACATGTGACCCTCTCTCTTTCTCCTAGATAGACAAAAAATCAAATTCAATAAATTAACCACTTCCTTTTTGATTAACTTATATCCTTCGATTTTCCCTCCCAGTTATTTAATATTTTACTCCCTATATTCTACGAATATCTTATTAAATGATATCAATTTCAGTAAAGAATGTCAACCAAATCAACAACGTAAAATAAACAAAAAAGGACCGGTATGTATACCAGTCCTATATCTGCTGTATTTAAATATCACATTTCAAGTTCATAATCGTCTTAGACAATTATTCCGCGTTTTTCTGTTCTTCAACTACCTGAATAAACAATTCTTCTAACTGTTTATCATCCACAATATCAGGTGCATTTGTCATGAGACAGGAAGCATCTTTTACTTTCGGGAATGCAATTACTTCACGAATGCTGTCTGCTTTTACAAGAAGCATTACCAGACGGTCAAGACCATAAGCTAAACCTGCGTGTGGCGGAACACCATATTTGAATGCATTTAACAAGAATCCAAATCTGCTATAAGCATCTTCTTTGCTGAATCCTAAAACTTCAAACATTTTTTCCTGAACATCACTCTGGAAGATTCGAACACTACCACCGCCAAGTTCCGTACCGTTCAATACGATATCGTAAGCTTTTGCACGAACTTTACCCGGATCAGTATCTAACAATGCAAGGTCTTCGTCCATAGGCATAGTAAATGGATGATGCATTGCTGTAAATCTGTTTTCTTCTTCGCTCCACTCTAACAATGGGAATTCTGTTACCCATAAGAAATTGAATTTATCTTCATCAATAATTCCCATCTGTGTTGCTACTTCAATACGAAGAGCACCTAAAACATTGTATACGATCTTATTTTTATCTGCAGCAAATAATAATAAGTCACCAGGTTCCCCCTGCATTGCTTCTACTAATGCTTTCAATTCATCTTCTGTCATGAATTTTGCAAAAGAAGATTTGTAGCTTCCATCCGGAAGAACTGCCATGTAAGCCAGACCTTTTGCACCATATCCTTTTGCAAACTCTACTAAAGCATCAATTTTCTTACGTGGCATTTCAGCCTGTCCTTTAGCATTAATACCGCGAACAGAACCACCGTTTTCTAAAGCAGATGTAAATACACCAAAACCGCAGCCTCTAACCACATCTGATACATCCTGTAATTCCATTCCAAAACGTGTGTCAGGCTTATCTGAACCAAAACGATCCATAGCTTCTTTCCATGTAATTCTTGGAATTGGTAACGTAACATCTAATCCAATAGCTTCTTTACATACATACTGAATGAGTCTTTCATTTACTTCGATAACATCATCTACATCTACGAAGGATAATTCCATATCTACCTGTGTAAATTCCGGCTGACGGTCCGCTCTTAAATCTTCGTCACGGAAACATTTTGCAATCTGGAAATATCTGTCATATCCGGAACACATTAACAACTGTTTGAATAACTGTGGAGACTGTGGTAATGCATAAAAACTACCAGGATGTACACGGCTTGGTACTAAATAGTCTCTTGCTCCTTCCGGAGTAGATTTCTGCAAAATAGGTGTTTCCATTTCTAAAAATCCTTCGTCTGTTAAGAAAGAACGGATCTTAGCTGCAATTTTACTTCTTAAGATCATTTTTCCCTGTAAGTCAGGACGTCTTAAATCTAAGTAGCGGTATTTTAAACGTAATTCCTCTTTTGTCTTAGAATCTGCTTCGATTGGGAATGGTGGTGTTTCTGCTTCAGAAAGGATTCTCAATTCTGTAGCACGAATTTCAATATCACCGGTTTTTAAGTTTTCATTTACAGCACCAGAACGTTTTTCTACACGTCCAACTACTGCAATAACAAACTCACTACGAAGCTTTGCTGCTTTTTCAAGTCCTTCTGCTTTAATATCACTTTCTTCAAAAATAATCTGTAATAATCCGGAACGGTCACGTAAGTCTACAAAGATAATTCCGCCTTTATTTCTCTGCTTCTGAACCCATCCCATAACAGTAACTACTTCACCAACATTAGCACTGCTCAGTTCTGTACAACGATGTGTTCTTTTTAAACCTTTCATTGATTCTGCCATGATTTCCTCCTCGTTATTTCAAAGGGTTCTTATAGAACTCCTTAAATTCATTATATCCTTCCTTCATAAGCTGTTCTTTCTGGAACTTCTTATTCTTATTCATTCTGGAAACTAAAATCTGCTCTCCGTTCGCTCTTGCTTCCTGGGCT
>CAZSBV010000031.1:0-13370 GCA_964605105.1 uncultured Lachnospiraceae bacterium
CAGAAAGTGCTGCTTTAGAGAAGAAAGAGAATTTTTCAATTTCCCAAAGAGCATCATCACCATAAGGACGGAAACCACCAAAATAACCTTCGTTATCGATAAAATAATATTTAATTCCATCATATTCTGCTTCCAGAATACCTACATATACATTTCTCCAGTTAAATTCAAGATAGAAATTATCTCTGAAAATCAACTTGTCTTTCCATTCCTGTTTCATGCAGGTATATTTTGGTAAAATTACACGAACATCGTAATAATTCTTGTCAATACATTTTGGCAAAGAACCTACTACGTCTGCCAAACCACCTGTCTTAATAAAAGGTACCCCTTCTGATGCAACAAATAAAATATTTTTCATTGCTATTCCTCCATTTTTTAATTCTTCTGTATTTGCAAACACCGTTATCTCCCCTCGGTGCGATACAATCTAGAATTATTATACACCATATTTTTATTTATTGAAAGTCCAATTTATTACTATTTCTATGAATATTCTGCCTTTTTTCAAGATTTTTTATCATTTTCAAATGCATCATCGATATTGTAATCGTATTCTGTCAGCTATCAACGCAATAAATTCAGAATTAGTCGGTTTTCCTTTTCCGGTATTTACCGTATATCCAAACAAAGCATCCAAAGTCTCCATCCTGCCTCTGCTCCATGCCACCTCGATAGCATGACGAATCGCTCTTTCTACTCGGCTTGGCGTAGTCTGAAATTTCTTCGCTATGGTAGGATATAATACTTTCGTAATGGAATTTAACATATCAATATCTTCCACTGCCATCATAATGGCTTCTCTTAGATATTGATAACCTTTGATATGGGCAGGCACACCGATTTCATGAATCATATCTGTTACATCCTGCTCCAGATCATGTTCCGGTTTTGCAGGCTGTTTCGCAATCACAGAAGGCTCTATGACAAAACGACTTGTACTTTCTTCCGTTGTCGCATTTTCCCCCGGCACCGTAATCATAATCTGAAATTCTTTATTCGCATTCATCAAATCTGTAAGTATTTTAAACATTCTCTCATTATCTTTGGTGACCGTTGTCTTTAATTGTTCCATAAAATTCTCCCTTAATATTGTTAACAGGCACTCTTTTCAAGGACATAAATTCCTTCTTTTAGTCTCCTTATGACAAATTATAGTAGATAAGTATTTTATGTTACAAGTCTCAGCCCTCGCGTCAAACGCGCTTTTTCGCGTTTCTACGCCAGCTATCCCCTAATATTGACAGCCCATCAGTCTTGCAATAATGTAAAGACCTAATAAATGCGCCGGATAAAATACATAAAAAAGATATTTTACATTTCTTCCTCTTTTACCATTGTATAATGCAATTGGCAAAAATGCTAATGGTGCCACAGCTTCCCACAAAAAAGAAACTGCCCCGATCAAAAGTTGTGATACTTTATTCTGTCGGAATACATATAATGCCACAATACTAATAATCCCATACATACCATAATCCAGATTTAACATTTCCGCTCCTAACGCAAAAACTGCGATAATAACGAGCCGCAAAATCACCTGGACTATATAATTCAAATTCTTTTTTTCCACCATTTCCAGACACATCATTGCCACAATCCCCAAGGATAATTCCCAAAAGACATTCTGAAAATTTAAATTTATCCAATCTCCTGTTATTCCTAAATTGAATGGAATTTCTGAAATCAATGCAAATAGAAGCATTCTCCCCAAATATTTTTTCACGTTGGAAGTATGAACAAATCCTTCCACCAGTAAAAAACAGAAAATAGGAAACGCCAGTCTTCCCACGTATCTTAAAGGCCAATAAAGGGAACTCCAAAAATCATGGTCGAATCCCGGCATGCTCATAGTCCTTTGCACAATCACCGCACCTATGTGATCTATAAACATAGTCACTATTGCAATCATCTTCAGTGTGCTTCCGCTGAGGGCAGGTCTCTTCAATTCCATAATTTTTGTAGCTCCCTTTCATAAATTTACGCCATCTTAACAACTTCTTTATAAAAGTCCACTGCCTTTGGCAATGCTCCTCTAAAGATATTTTCATTTAGTCCGTGAATGCTTGCATACTGCTGACTGTCAATGTAAAGAGGTGCCAGACGAATAGCATTATCACAAACTTCACTGTAAAACTTACAGTCTGTACCACCTGTCATAACATACGGACAGGTTCCTACACCTGGATATACTTTATCTACTACAGCTTCAATCAGTTTAAATTGTCTTCCTTCAAAATCTACGATTGGACACGGATAATCTTTATAAAGTACTTCTGTTTCCAAATCATATTCTTTTGCAATTTCTGAAATCAACTGAATACTTTCATCCGTCGGCTGATGATGAATAAAACGCATATTTCCTGTAACAAAAGCCGTCTGTGGAAGTACATTTAAACCGTCACTCCCCTTTGCTCTTGTAAAAGCCAATGTGGTATGAAGCATCGCTCCTGCCGCCGCATTGATGGAGGGAAGCAATTTAGCAAGCAATCCTTCAAATAACCACAAGTTTGCCATAATCATTTTCAACGGAAAAATCATATTGGGTGCCATTCTTTGGAACATTTCCCTAACAGTAGGTGTAATCTGTGATTTAAATGGACTCTTCTTTTCCACCGCTGCCATAAACTTGCCGAGACGTACCAATGGCGTATTTTTCCCCGGTGCACTGGCATGACCACCACGACCATGGGCAATAAATTTCAAATCGCCATACCCTTTTTCTACTACTCCTACCATGGCATAAATACCATTTACTCCGGCAATAGGAGCATGTAAGATCATACCGCCTTCATCTAAAAGCAAATCTAATTTTACACCTTTCTCTTTCAGAAATTTTGCAATAGCAGTTCCACCACTACCACTGACTTCTTCCGTACAGCTGCTGGCAATATAAACATCCATAGGTGGTTTGTAACCTTCTTCAATCAATTCCTCTATAGCTCCAAAAATACAACAGAGACTGGCCTTCGTATCTACCGTTCCACGTCCCCACACACGACCTGTTTCGTCAATCTCTCCGCTAAAAGGCGCATGTTCCCATTTGCCACCGGCTTCCACCACATCATGATGACTCATAAGCATAATCGGTTCCTTTTCTCCGGTACCCTGCCAACGAAAAAGCAGACTACCATCGAATACATTTTTTTCACAAGTCTTATGTACATTCGGAAATTCTTCTTCTAACACTTTATGAAACTCATAAAATTTGCTCTTATCCATCTGGTGCGGTGCCGAAATAGTTTCCTTCTGAACCATTTTTGACAACTTCTCACCATACATGACTGCTCTTTCACTTTCATCCAGTTCTATTACTGCCGTCTGTGCTGCTGTTGGTTTTAACATAAGTGTTCGTGCTAAAACAACTACTACAAGTATGAAAATTACAGCCAATATTGTCCACACAACAACCATTGTTCTTTCCCCCTAAAGCCGCTTTTTACGCGCTTTTTATCTTGTCTAATTCTGTAATACCAACTGTTCGCATCACTCAAATAAGTATTCATTTTTCTTTAACCTATCTCGCAAAAGATAGGTTATCCTTCACCCCTCATACTATTTGTTCTTCTGATAAATTACTAACAAACCTTTTAACAATAGGTCTTCATCCAAAATAATCTCCTTTTTACACAAAGGAACAATTTTCTTTGCCAGACCACCGGTTGCTATTACCGTTGCTTTCTGGCCCAATTCCTCTTCCATACGATCTATGATACCGTCGAGGGCTCCCGCATTACTATAAAGTACACCACTTTTCATGCAATCAATGGTATTTTTTCCAATTACCTTCTTGGGAACATCCAGACTGATTCCGCTTAACTGGGAAGCTCTGGAAGTTAAGGCATCCAATGATACTCTCATGCCCGGCAGGATCATGCCGCCAATATAATTCTTCTTCTCATCTACCACAGAAACAGTAGTTGCAGTTCCCATATCTATTACAATCAAGGGAACCGGATATTCTGAAATACCTGCCACAGCATCTGCTACCAGATCTGCTCCTAAAGATGAAGGCTGGTCCATCAGGATATTTAAGCCTGTTTTGATTCCAGGTCCTAATACCATCACATCTTTTTTAATTATTTTTTCTGCTGCCAATTTGGCAATATTGGTAATCTGAGGAACTACAGACGAAATAATTCCACCTTCAATTTCCTCCTTGTTGATATTATAAATATCAAGCACCGTTTTAATATCTATCGCATACTCCAGTTCCGTTTTGGTTCTTACGGTAGAAAGTCGTTCGATAAAATATGTTTTTTGTTTATCAATACATCCGATGACAATATTGGTATTCCCGATATCAATTGCTAAAATCATATTTTTATATTCTTTGACAAGCTATTTGCCAAATTCCTTTCTTTAATTTATACGTTCCTGCTTTTTTATCTTCCGGTATTTTTCCCCGCTGAAACATAAATTTTAATTAATATTTTACCTAAAGCAATGACCAGAATTGCTGCTGCAATCGCTTCCGGAATTCCGGATGCCACAACAGTACCCATAATCAGACCAAACACTGCGGTTACTGCCACTTCTTTTGCCTGAGCATACTGATTTGCAAAAAGCACGTAAATACTGCCCATAACAAAAATAGTGTTGAACATGGAACCTAGAAAGCCTGCAATCAATAATGCTATATTCTGGTTAACTTTCAGCTTTTTCAGCAGAATCCAAAGCCAGCCGGTAGCAATTCCCATAGCAGTTCTACAACCTACAGATACCCAGATAGCTTTACATACTCCCACAAGACCGGTAGTACTTAAAAATGGAGAAAAGGCAAAGGATAATAAAGTCGGTGCCATGGTATTACTGATCAAAGAACAAATACCAAAAGTAGCGCCTAATATTCCTCCCGCCAATGGTCCAAGTACAATACTTCCAATAATAACAGGAATATGTACTGTAGTTGCTTTTACAATCGGTAACTGTATCATGCCTAATGGTGTATTTGCCAATAAAATGACAATAGCCATCATCAATGCTACGGTTACGTTCCAACGAGTGTCTCTTTTTTGCTTATTCATTTTTCATTTCCTCCTTGTTATCGCTCCCCTTATGGGATACAACACTTGCTTAACAGTTTAACCATGCTTTGATAAACACAAAAAATATGCTTGCATATTTTTGTGTTTTATCAAATGCATGGACGAAACGCCCACTCATGAGCAAAATTAGCTGCACAAAGCAGCGGAAAAGCAACTTTGTTGCGACTTTGCGAACTGTGGGTGTTCTAAACTGTTACTTCATTAATAATAAAATTTTATCCAGAATGACTCCGGCTGCATCCTCTTTGCTCATCCTATCGAGTGACACTTCCTCATTCTGTGTAATCAGAGTCAGAATATTGGTATCTGTCTTGAATCCTGCCCCTTCTACTTTCAGATTATTAGCAGCAATCATATCCAGATTTTTCTTTTCAAGTTTGGCTCTGGAATTACTAATCATATTCTGGGTCTCCATGGAAAAGCCACATAAGAACTGTCCTTCTCTTTTATGTTCCCCCAGATATTTCAAAATATCATCTGTCCTTTCTAATTCAATGAACATCTGATCATCTTTTTTCTTCATTTTCTCATCGCTGACGAATGCCGGTCTGTAATCTGCCACTGCTGCCGCCTTGATAATAATATCCTGTTCGTCGCTTACCGCAGTTACAGCATCAAACATATCTTTCGCTGAAGTAATGGAAACTACCTTTACAAACGGTGGTGGTGCAATAGAGACCTGACCGCTGACTAAAGTTACTTCTGCTCCACGAAGTGCTGCCCTTTTTGCCAAAGCATATCCCATTTTCCCGGAAGAATGATTGGTAATATATCTTACAGGATCGATCTTTTCCTGCGTCGGACCCGCAGTAATCAAAATCTTCTTTCCCTTCAAATCCTTTTCAAAAGCGATTTCCTGAATAATATGCTGTAATAAAGTTTCCGGTTCCGGCATTTTCCCGGCTCCCGTATCTCCACAAGCCAGATATCCGCTGGCCGGAGTAATGATATGATAACCATATTTCTCTAATAGTTTCATATTATCCTGTAAAATCGGATTCTCATACATATTGGTATTCATGGCTGGCGAAATATAAATTGGACATTTACATGCCATCACAGTTGTGGTCAGCATATCGTCCGCAATTCCATGGGCCATTTTTCCAATGACGTTAGCACTTGCCGGAGCAATCATGACAACATCTGCCTTCTTGGCAATGGACACGTGCTCTACCTGAAATTGAAAGTTACGGTCAAAAGTATCTACCAGACACTTATTTCCCGTCAAGGATTCAAAGGTAATAGGATTGATAAAATTTGTCGCGTTCTGTGTCATTAAAACATGTACATCCGCATGCAATTTCTTCAATGCGCTCGCCAGATTTGCAATTTTATATGCTGCAATACTTCCCGTAACTCCTAATAAAACAGTTTTATTCTTTAACATAAGGATCTCCTTTCTGTTTTCTTTATAACAAAAATTTTTTGAGATACACTTCTACAGAGCGTGACATTTCTCTTGAAAAATCGGAATTATATTTTCTTTCGCAGAATCGCTTCATCCATTCTTCATAAGACAATGCGCCTGCTTTGGACTGCCACATTTCTTTTCTTTCCTGCGCATCCATTGTTCTATAACCATTCTCATGCACTACATGGGATAATTCTACTCTCTGAGGTTTTTCTCTGTAAATCTGCTGCCTGGTCGGATAGCCGAATACTAACATTACTGCCGGGAACGTATATTCCGGTAGCTGTAAGATTTCCTTATGTACTTCAGCATTTTCCATAATATCTCCTATATAACAGCTTCCGATACCAAGACTTTCTGCCGCAACAACTGCATTTTGTGCCGCAATAGCCGTATCTGTTACTGCCAACATCAAATCACCCACTCCGGGATTTCTGGGATTGGCCCCTGCGTCTTTAAAACCTTCATACCATTTCTGACAATCTGCCACAAAAACAAGCACCATATCTGCCTCTGCAATAAACGGCTGATTGTCACAGGTAACAGCCAGTCTTTCTTTTAACTTCTGATCTGTTACATCAATGATAGTATATAACTGCTGATTTCCGGCAGTTGGTGCCTGCGTTGCAGCTGTTAAAATAAGTTCTTTCTTTTCTTTTGAAATAGGTTCTCCTGTGAAAACTCTTACAGATTTCCTCTTTATTAATTCCTGAATTGTATTGTTCATGAAATATCTCCATTTCCCGGTTTTTCTTTTCAAAAACGGTACTCTTTATTTTCTCCTAAATTATAAATATTGAATCTTTCCTTCTTCAATTCCCTTGATTCCAAGTCCCGGCTCGTCAGAAACCGTAATATCTTTTTCGTTAAATACAGCGCCTCCGATAATCGGATCTTCACTGCAAAGAACCGGTCCGTCCAAATCGATTTTCGTAATGATCTGTTTTGCACAAGCAAGATGTACTGCCGCATTTACACTGATCTTTGCTTCCAGCATACAGCCAATCATACATTCCACACCATACACTTCTGCTGCGGATGCAATCTTTAGGCCATTGTAAAGACCACCGCATTTCATTAATTTGATGTTTACCATATCTGCAGCTCTCATCTGCATAATTTTCAAAGCGTCTTCCGGTGAAAATACACTTTCATCTGCCAATACCGGTACATAAGAACGTTCGGTTACGTATTTCAAGCCTTCAAAGTCATGCCCTTTTACCGGCTGTTCTACGAATTCAATATCCAGCCCTTTTTCCTGCATTCCATTTAAAATGCGCACTGCTTCCTTTGGTGTCCATCCCTGATTTGCATCAATACGAATCAAAGTTTCCTTTGGAACAACCTGACGGATTGCAGATAAACGTTCAATATCTTTTTCAGATTCTTTTCCTACTTTTACTTTTAGACAATCATATCCTTTATTAATGGCATAGATTGCATCTTTCGCCATAGTGTCCGGATCATTTACACTGATAGTAATATCCGTAGTAATGGTCTTTCTGGCTCCACCCATCATTTTATAAACAGGCACTTTATAGAGCTGACCATACAAATCCCAAAGCGCCATGTCAATGGCAGCCTTTGCGCTGGTATTTTTCAAAATACATTTTTGCACATCCATCATAAGATTTTCAAAATCATCTACATCTTTTCCAATAATTACCTTCGCAATGTGATCCCTAATCGCTCCAATAATCGCTCCTGTAGTATCTCCGGTAATAACACCTGTCGGCGGTGCTTCCCCATATCCCACTGCTCCTGTATCCGTGTGAATTTCCACTACTACATCTTCTACACTGTTTACACTTCTGAGTGCTGTTTTAAAAGGCACTCTCAAAGGTACCGAAATCATTCCCAATTTAACATCTGTAATTCTCATTTTATACCCCCATTTTCTCAAAAAAATATGAAGAATTCTTGCCTAGTATACCATTTTTTGCTATCATTGTATCATTGTACACAATATCACGCAAGAATGCAAAGAATATTGAGGCAAATATTTATGAAAGGAGATCAATCTATGATCACAAACGGTTTTACTTATATTGCAGTTCTGATCTTTTTAGCTGCAATCCTCGTGTGGTTACAAAAGTATACCAAAGCAAAATTCTTTGATTTTGTACCACCAATTGTTTTATTGTATCTTTTAACTATGATTTTCTGTACTGTAGGAGTCTGGGATTTGGAGGCTACCAAACCTGCTTATTCCGCATTAAAGAATAATATTCTTTTTGCTATGATTTTCCTTATGCTGCTTCGTTGTGACATCCGTAAAATCCTGAAACTCGGTCCTAAGATGTTAGGCGGTTTCTTTGCTGCTTCTGTTTCCATTGCAATCGGGTTCATTGCAACTTATGCATTGCTTCATACACAGTTAGGAAGCGAAGCGTGGAAAGCTCTTGGCGCTCTCTGCGGAAGCTGGATGGGCGGTTCCGGTAATATGATTGCTGTTCAGGCTGCTTTCGATATTAGCGAGGCTGATATGGCATATGCTTTAGTTGTGGACTCTATCGACTACTCTATCTGGGTAATGTTCTTACTCTGGGCAATTAACCTTGCACCAAAATTCAACAAATGGGTAAAAGCGGATACTTCTACTTTAGATGAAGTTTCCAGACGTCTGGAAGAAGACGCAAAAGCAAATGAAGGTCCTATTACTTTTATAAACATTATTTTATTGCTTGGTATGTCTCTAGTAGTTTCTGCTGTAGCACAGAACTTCGGTGCTGCTGCCAATGGTGCATTATCCTTCTTGGACAAATCCACATGGACCGTGTTATTTGTTACTTTGGCCGGTTTGATCGGTGCCGTGACTCCTGTTGGAAAAATGGCAGGTACTCAGGAATTATCCAATGTTATGCTCTACTCTGTAGTTGCATTACTGGCATCCCGAGCAAGCTTCTTAGAATTGACAGATGCTCCTCTCTGGATTGCAGCAGGATTTATGATTCTTGCAATTCACGGAATCATTCTCGTGATTTTTGCTAAGATTTTCAAATTAGACATGTTCACCTGTGGTGTTGCTTCTCTTGCTAACATCGGTGGTTCCGCTTCCGCTCCTATTTTAGCAGGCGCTTATAGCGGTGCTTTAGTTCCTGTAGGTGTACTTATGGCTCTTATGGGATATGTTATCGGTACCGGCGGCGGTATTCTGGTAGCAAATATCATGTCATTGTTTTCGTAAGAAAACTTATTTCAAAATAACCCAAGGCGATTGCAACTTCATATGCTGCAATCGCCTTTATAATTTCTACTCTGAACCCTATCGGATATTTATTACTGATTATACTTCATATCTTGGTAATGATACCTTACTATATTCTTCTGCCAGCGCAGGAATCACTTTTCCAAATACATCCGCAGTCTTCATCTTGATACTGGATGTGTTGATGCAAGGATGGCATCCGAAATATTCATCCTCCAGAACCTCTTCATCTACTAATAATTTTACTCTTTTTTCTCTGTCATACATTAAGCCTAAAATGGTAACAGAACCGGGCGTAAGATTTAAGATTTCCAACATATCCTCCTCTCCTGCAAAGGATAATCTGGAGCTTCCTATCTGCTGTGACAGATCCTTGGTCTTAAATGGCTTGTCTCCCGGCATCAAAAGCAGATAAAATGCTGTTTTCTGACGATTGCAAAGAAACAGATTTTTACAGGTCTTTCCTCCCAATACTTTATCTATTTCTTCACATACCTCCATGGTATATGCTGCTTCATGATCAATTCGATCATATTCTATTCCTAAAGAATCCAGAAAATCATAAGTTTCTATTTCTTTGGTCAATCTATTTTTTTCATCGAAAGGTCTTCCTTTTACTAATTCCATTTTTACTCTCCAATCATATATATTAAATACTGTTTGTTGTTTTTCCAACAATCTGTTGGTATAATCATAGTATCACAAGTTTCTTGTGTCAAGGAACTTACTAACTACGAAATTTACCGTTGTAAAGCGGTACACAATTTTTTTACAATTAAAGGAGGTAATTGCAATGGGACAACTTGTAAAACTTAATGCTGGGGAATTAAAAGAACTTCGTAAGATCAATCCTGCGTTAATCAGCTACAACGTAGAAATGACAGAAGTTACAGGGGGAACATTCTGGAAAGCTTATACACCAGAACAAATCGATGGTACCGAAGACGTTCCAGCACCAGATTTCAGTCAGGGAGGAAATGTATTAGCAACTATGCATCAGTGGTATGATCCAATCGATACCACCAATCCAAGACTAATTAAACTCGCCAAAGCTTTAGGACCTGTTTGGGTACGTGTATCCGGAACATGGGCTACCAAAACATACTATGATTTTGAAGACACAGGTGTGGTTCCTGAAGGATATCAGAACCGCCTTACCAAACAACAGTGGATCAACTTATTAGATTTTGTAAAAGCTGTAGACGGCAAATTATTAGTAAGTGTGGCTAACTGCGAAGGTTTACACTCTGCTTCTGAACCTTGGAATCCAAGCCAGGCAGAATTGTTATTCAGCCTTAGTAAAGAACATGGGGTTCCGATCCAGGCTGTAGAATTTACTAATGAACCAAACATGATGGAAGGAACAGGCTTCCCGAAAGGTTACACTCCTGCTGATTTCCGTCGTGATCAGGATTTATTCCATAAATGGGTACGTAAAAACTATCCCGGTATCGTTGTGGTAGGTCCTTCTACCTGTGACGCAGACGCTTTGAAGGGCGATGACAAAGACAGCTCTGGTGGTGCAGGTATTGCTGATATCTTAACAAGTTGTACAACAGGTGACCTTATGGACGGATGTACAGAGCCTCTGGATGTATTCAGTTACCACTACTACAATGGTGTTTCTGAACGTATGAGAGCTATGTGTCCTCAGATGTACACACCTGCTTCGGAAGCTACTTCTGAACCGTATTTAAATATGGCTGGTATGTGCGCAAGAGCATTCGTTCCTTACCGCGACAAATATTGTCCGGGCGGAGAAATGTGGGTAACAGAATCCGGTGACGCTGGCGCTGGCGGACACACATGGGCTTCCACATATTTAGAAGTACCTCGTGAATTAAATGAATTTGGTGATTTCGCTACTGCTACTAATGGAGTTATTTTCCATAACACTTTAGCTTCTTCTGACTACGGATACTTAAAACATGGATCTTTTGATCCTCGTCCAAGCTATTTTGCAGCTTTACTCTGGAATCAGCTCATGGGAGAAACTGTTTACGATTCCGGCGAACCAATCCGTGAAGGTGCTCACGTATATGCTCACTCCCGTAAAGATGGAAAAGAAGGGGTATCCTACCTCGTAATCAACAGCTCTACAACAGAAGCAACTACTGTTGAACTTCCAAAGGAAGCTGTTCGTTACACATTAAACGGTAACGGAAATATGCGTTCACGTGTTATGTACTTAAACGGAAAACCTTTAACACTGGGAGAAAATGATGAAATTCCTGTTATGGAAGGGGAAACTGTGGCAGCAGGTACTGTAGAAGTAGCTCCTGGCGAATGTGTATTCTTTGTTTTATAAGATAATGTATTCCTTGTAAAATTTCGCATCCGGATATTAAGTTTATATGTACAAAAACGGTTGTCATCCTTATGGATGGCAGCCGTTTTCTATTCATTTCTATAATTACCAATAGCAATTCACCTAATCTTCTGTTTAAGTAGCCTAAATTTTTATTTTCTGATATAATACAACCTAAATATATTTCTAAAGGACAATGCTTATGAAATCACAGAACAAACCTCTAAATATAAAACAATATTTAAAAGATTATTCCAAAATCCTACTGGGTGTAGAAAGCTTTTTTGCCACTTGGGCAATTATGAGAATCGGAAATCTTCATTCCATGAATATCATTGCGTTTTTCTTTTTTCTACTGTGCATGGTTTTCTTTTCAACTTTGGAAAAGGAAATTTCAGGTCAGAATTCCGATAATGCTAAAATCCAAACTATTATATCCGGTATTCTTGCATTTGTTTTTACTTTTTTCTATTTATCAGATACCCGCAAAGCACTTGTTTCCGACTTAAGCAATAAACTTTTTCAGTTAGTAATCCTATTAGCTGTGGCATTGGGACTATTTCTGCTTTTGTATAAGGGTATCAGATATCTTATGTGCAAAGCTGATTCTTTCAAACTTAAAGACAGTGAAAAAGGAAAGAAAATAATTCCTTATCTTCCTTTGATTTGCTTTATACTCTGTGTGTTATGTCGTATTCCATGGTTACTATACTCGTATCCCGGAATCCTGACACCTGACAGTATCAACCAATTTGAACAAGTGCTTGGAATGAAACCATTTAGCAATCATCATCCCTGGCTGCATACTTTGACAATTTCCTTGTTTTATCATATTGGTACTTTATTTACCTCAAACTTAAATGCTGCTTTTGTATTTTTTACAGTTTTCCAAATATGCTTTATGGCATTCGCAGCTTCCTACTTCATCTGGGTAATATCAAAGTATACGAAATCTTTACCACTATTATTGGGAATGATTGCCATTTACGCATTTCTTCCTTACCACAACGTTATGGCTATATGCATCTGGAAAGATGTTATGTTCGCAGGTACCTTGCTTTTATTCTGTACTTCTCTTTTTTATTTATTAAAAGAAGGAATTCGTAAAAATACCCTGCCTTCAATCATACTTTATTTTATATCCGGCTTTTTAATGTGCCTTTATCGTTCCAATGGTTGGTATGCCTTTATTTTGACTTTTCCATTTTTATTAATTGCATTTCGAAAAAAATGGAAAATAATGTATCCGCTGCATTTTGCCTTATTAGCTCTCGTTTTAATAGTAAAAGGTCCTGTTATGGACCACTATAATGTAAAACAACCTGATTTCATTGAATCCATTTCCATTCCTCTCCAGCAGGTGGGACGTGTGATTGCCTCCGGACAGGAGTTGAC
>CAZSBV010000032.1:0-13266 GCA_964605105.1 uncultured Lachnospiraceae bacterium
GTATCAGTACGGCAATTGAAAGTATGGCATTTGCAAAATACGAAACAATTGAAAAATTCTTACCATATCTGGATACATATTTAATGGATATTAAGCATATTGATGCAAACAAACATAAAGAATTTACCGGACATGAAAATCGTCAGATGTTAGAAAATGCTGTACGTGTAGCAATGAGTCGTCAGACGGAATTGGTAATTCGTGTACCGGTAATTCCGGGGTTCAATGATACCGAAAAAGAATTATTGGATATTGCACAGTTTGCAGATAATTTACCGGGTGTAAGAAAAATTCATATTCTTCCTTACCATGCATTTGGAAAAGGAAAATATGAAGGTCTTGGCAGAGAATATCCGATGGGAGAGACACAAGGACCAAGTGATAGTCAGATGCAGGCTTTCAAGGAAGCAATTGAAAGTAAGACTTCTTTACACTGCTATATTGGTGGCTAGAATAAATATTGAAATTTAGGGATAACGTTCTATGGAAAGTTATCCCTTACTTTTAAAATACGGAGGTGGTAATATGTACCAGTTTACAGAGGATTGCCTGATTGGTGTAGAACAGATAGATAATGAGCATCGCAGACTTTTTGAACTTGTGAATGAAACTGCAGATTTATTAATGAAAGATAATGTGAGTCGAAGTGATGTAACGGATTTGTTCCGCGAATTAAACGAGTACGCAGTATTACATTTTAGACATGAAGAAGAATATATGATGCAGATCAATGATCCTGAATTACCGAGACAGAAAGAAATGCATCAGGCATTTGTGGCTAAATTAAAAGAAATAGAACTGGGCGATATTAAATCGAAGGATGATAAAGAAACAGTTAAAAATATTTTAGAGTTTGTTGCCCGTTGGCTTTTTTCCCATATTTTAAGTAGTGACACTATGATAGGTGTATTTAAGACTATGGACGAAAAGAAAGAAGGAAAGAAAGATCCATTTGCATTTACGGATGAATATCGCACAGGTATAGAAATTGTGGATGAAGAACATGCAGAATTGTTCAGCATTATAAAGAGGGCCAATGATTTAATTACAGAAGAATTGTTACATGATAAGTATGATGAAATCATGGGCGTATTAAATGAATTGCGTAATTATACTGTTAAGCATTTTAGTGATGAAGAAGAATACATGGCAAATATCAATTATGAAGGATTGAATGCTCAGAAGAAAGCACACGAAATGTTTGTTGATAAATTGAATGACATAAATCTGGATGATTTAGATGATAATCAGCAGCAGTATCTGATTGAACTTGTTGATTTCTTACTCATGTGGTTAGTAAATCATATTTTGAAAATGGATAAAAAGATTCCCTGCATGTAATAAAAATGAAATTAGAGTAACTATTCAGAGCAAGCTGGAAAATCTTACAGATTTCCTCGTTGTGGCTTCTCGCCAAATGAATTTATAAAATAATTTGCTTTTGTATGCGAGCATCCAATGCAAATTATTTATAAATTCGCTTGGCTCTGAATAGTTACATATTAGAATCCCAAATCTTCATTCACCAGAATAATATGGAATCTGTTTGCATGTCTGGAGTATCGGGTAATTAAGAACTCGCAACAAATTGTGTCTCTGGATTTACAATTTGCACAGGAACCATTCACTTTACAAGGTGTATCTAATGGAAATCTCTGCGCATTAGTAGGTGCTGCAATATTTCTGGCACGAGAAAGAGCGGAGTCTACGTCTTTAGCAATTTTATTCATGCCAACAATCATAACTACATTCTTTGGTCCATAAGCAATGGCAGCAACACGATTAGAATTACCGTCAATATTTACTAAGATACCATCTTCAGTCATGGCATTGGTGCTGCATAAGAAGTAATCGCATCCAAAGGTCTTAATTTCCATATTGCGTTTTTCTTCCGGTGTGGTACAGGTATCTCTGTTGTAAACGGTATAATTTCCATTAATAACGGCATCTCTTAGACCGATTTCAGAAACGGATACAGAACCACCCCATCCAATGGTAGAATTTTCAGGAATCAGCTCCAAGGCTTTCTGCAAAGCTTCTTCTTTAGTTTCTGCATAATAACCGCACATATTACGTGATTCTAAGCCCTTGATTACTCGATCAGCTAATAATCGATTTCTTGTTTTAATCATTTCAATACCTCTTTATTATTTTCTGGATCTATCCAATAAAGGAATGGATTTTTTTACTTTTTTAATTAAAGAATAAATCAATGTATCTAATTGATTATCGTCTACGTCTGCCCACTGTCCACCAATCAATTTTTTGACTTCAGAAGCAGGTTTCTGCAAGAACTCTAACATTTCATCAGTATCGTATCCCTGCAAAGCGCTTGTTCCCTTATTCTTTGCCAGGTATTTGGCGATACTTTCTAATAAACTTTGTTCATCCAGAACAAACTGTTGTGACTGTTTGTTCAAATCCTTTTCAAATGCCTTTTTCAAATCATTCCAATCTGCCATAATTAATTTCTCCTCAACTGTTATAGAGTATTTTCTTTAATGATAACGGATTTTTATTTACTGCGCAATATAAAAAACGTAAGTTTACTTAATATTATCTATATGAATTTCTTGGTTGGGAATGCTGGTGAAAAGGATTCAAGCTAATTACTTTTAAAAAGAAAAAGAATATGATAACATATTGTAATTAGTAGATTAAAAATCGAATGTATTGGTATTGGGAGGTTCCTACAAGATATATGCAAAGTGGCAGGTTGGAAGAAGAATGAAACAAAAGCAGGAATTAAGAACGGTACAGGGCAAAGAAAGAAGTTTTCAATATACCCTGACCAGAAAATCTGTAAAAAATTTGAATATGAGAGTAAAACCGGATGGCCAAATTTATGTTTCTGCCAATCGTTTTGTGTCAGTGAAATATATTGATAATTTTGTATTATCGCATGAGAAAACCTTAATAAAGACATTGGATAAATATGAGAAGATCAGGGCAAATACGTTGCAGCCGTTACAGTATGTCTCCGGTGAAAAAGTGCGTTACCTAGGAGAAGAACTTCATTTGCTGGTGGAAGCAGCTCCTGTAGAAGGAGTAGACAAATTGGGACAGTTTCTAATTTTAAGAGTAAAGGATACTACGGATTTTCATAAAAAAGAAAAGGTCATAAAGAAGTGGTTTGGGAAAATGCAAGTGGAAGTTTTTTTGGAAATATGTAAAGAGATATATCCCTTATTTAAGCCCTTCGGGGTGAAATATCCACTTGTAAAAATCAGGAATATGAAATCCAGATGGGGGTCCTGCCAGCCGCAAAGAGGAATCATCACCTTGAATAGCAGGATGATTGCAGCTCCCAGAGAAGCCATTGAATATGTGGTATTACATGAATTTGCTCACTTCATTCATCCGAATCATTCGAAAGATTTTTACGGCTTGGTGGAAGAATTGATGCCGGACTGGAAAGAACGAAAAGCCATGTTACAAGGCATAGAGTAATAAATGGACCAAAAGTTGGAGTAGACGTAGATAATCCAAAAACTCAGTAACGAGTAGAAGGAAAAATGAAGAAGGAAGATAGAGATGAAACGAGACGTAGATATTAAAGAAATTTCGGATGGAAAATTATATACATCAAATGACATGGTAAAAACAGACTGTCATGATTGTATCGGCTGTTCTGATTGCTGCAGAGGGATGGGAAGTTCTATTTTACTGGACCCTATGGATATCTGGAGATTAACCTCTAATTTGAGAACGGATTTTAATTCTTTAATGGATAAATATATTGAACTGGGGATGGTAGACGGATTGATCCTGCCTAATTTAAAATTGGCAGGCGATGGAGAGTCCTGCTCCTTTCTAAATGCAGAAGGCAGATGCAGCATACATACATTCCGCCCGGGAATCTGCCGTCTGTTTCCTTTAGGAAGAATTTATGAAGAAAATGGATTTAAATATTTTCTTCAGGTTCATGAGTGCCCTAAAACAGAGAAAACAAAAATCAAAGTGAAAAAGTGGCTGGGAATAGCAGACATTAGAGCTTATGAAAAATACATTTGGGACTGGCATGAATTTGTCAATTGTTGTGAAGAGGCATTGGAACCGTTGGAGGGAGAGCAGAGAAAAATTTTAACGCTATATATTTTGAAAACTTTTTATCAGACTGCTTATCCGCAAGAGGAGTTTTATGCAGAATTTTATAACAGATTGGAAAATGCAAAAGAGATGTTTGGATTTTAATCCAAGCATCTCTTTGTAAATTCCAAGACCACTTTCTCATATTTATCCGGAATGGTAATATAGCTTAGTCCGTGTCCGGCTCCGGCAAAAGTTTCTAATGTAACATCTTTGGCACCGGATTTTTGCATAAGCTTACTCATCTCACAAGGAACCAGTTCATCGTCTTCTCCGTGAAGAATTAAAATAGGAATCGGACAATCTTTAATTGCTTCCAGGGCGGAGCTTTCAGAAAGATTAAATTTACCAAAAAGGAAGCCACCCAGCCAAACAAAAGGGTACATAAGACGAGGCGGGAAGTGCATTTCTTTCGCTACTTTCATAATAATTTCTTTGGGGGAAGAGTATGGGCAGTCTGCGATAATACCTTTTACATTTTCCGGTAGATTTAAATCCGTAACCATAAGAACTGTGGCAGCCCCCATGGAGAGACCGGATAAAATGATTTTGACATCTTTTCCAAATCGTTTCAGGGCATATTCAATCCAACAGAAACAATCTCTTCGTTCTTTGATCCCAAAAGTAATTACGGTTCCATCACTTTGTCCGTGGGAGCGTTGATCAACAACAATGGCATTATGACCTAGTTGTTGGGCAAAATAAGTACCGCCGCTACAGTCTAAAAGGCAACTGCTTTTGTAACCGTGGAATAAAATCTGAACAGGTGCATCATCAGATACATGATAATATCTGGCAAAAAGTTTACTGCCATCAAAGGAAGTAATGGTAATTGATTCATATTTGCGTTCTGCCATTCTTGCCACAGATTTTTGGATTCCGTCACGGACCGCATCATACTGTTCTCCTTCGGGGACGAAATAGTGGTTAGTATCCAAATGAGGGGGTGCCAGAAAGGCAACGCGGAATGCATAGTAGGAAATGCCCAGCACGAGGGCGATTAAAATAATGATGATTATAAAATAGAACATATTTTACGCTCCTTCTATTTATAAATAATGAAATAGGATTTCATAGTTTAGGTGTATAAAGTGGAATATATCAGCGGATATATTCCTATAAACAAGTATAGGATAGGAATGGAAAAATTATCCACTCCTATCCAAATTAATACGAAAAGGAACCAATGTCAAATATTGGTATCAAATATTATATTCTGATATTGAAAAAATATTAACGGTTAATATCAAAGCTCATATTCATAATGTTGCGGATGCTCTTAGCATCGTCTGTAATATTAGCATCACCATGAATGGTGTGTTTAATAACACTGCTGGCAACTGCAAAGTTTACCATATCCATTGGGCGGTAATCTTTCATCATGGCATAGATAAGACCACTGGCAAAAGCATCACCACCACCTACACGGTCTAAAATATTGAAGCGGAACAGGCGGCTTTCAAAGGTGTGACCTTCGTAATACATGAATGCTTTTAAGCTGTTTTCACTACCGCTGTGTGCGTAACGTACATGACGGGCGATACATTTTAAGTTAGGATATCGTTCTACAAATTTGTGGAAGATTTCATCCTGTTGTTCGTAAGTTGGCTGTAATGGAATACCATCTTTGACATCCCCTTTGCTATGGTCATTTTCATCTTTCCATAAGTGGTATGGTTCAATACCGAAAAGCACATCTACATATGGAAGACATTTGGTACAGAAATCTCTGGCTTCTTCCCAGGTCCATAAGGTACTTCTGAAGTTGCCGTCAAAGCTGACGGTGATTCCTTTTTCTTTTGCAGTTTTTAAAGTATCCAGAATTAATTGGGCACAGCTTGGACTTAAAGCCGGAGTAATACCACTAAGATGCAGCCAGTCATATCCTTCTAAAAGTACATCCAGATCAATTTTACCAAAATCATATTCTGTAATAGCACTATGTTTTCTGTCATAAGTAACTTTACTTGCACGGATTCCATAGCCGGTTTCCAGATAATAAGTGCCAAGACGATGAGTTGGTGTTTCCTGTGGAGTAGTTAAAATTACAGGTGTGCAGTGAACATCGTTGCTGCGAAGCATACGTACAGCACTTTTACCAAGGCTGTTGTTAGGTACTACACTGAAAAAAGTACTATCAATACCCAGATTAGCAAGAGCAAGAGCAATGTTTGCCTCACTTCCGCCATAGCTGGCTTCGAAATTATTGGTCAAACGGATTTTTTCATAATTAGGCGGTGTCAGACGAAGCATAATTTCACCGATGGTGAAAAATTTAGGGCTGTCAATGTTTGTGAGTAAAGGATTGTAGTGTTCCATAAAAATCTCCTTTGGGTAATGCGTATATTAACGTTGTAACTATGCACTATTTTAACAAAAAAGCAAAAAGAAGAACAGTAAAAGGAATGAAATTGACTGAAAATAATAAGAGAAAACCAAAAAATGAGGAATAATTGACTGTATCAAACTGTGTTTACAGAGTAAAAGAAATGAAGTAAAATGAAAGAAAAACTTATGAGGAGGATTCATATGTTTCAGGATAACAAAATCTGGGTAGGGACCAGCGGGGAAGAAAAGGTATATATTTATCCAAAGATGGCAAACCGCCATGGGATGATTGCAGGAGCTACAGGTACAGGTAAAACCATTACTTTAAAGGTATTGGCAGAATCTTTTAGCAGCTGTGGAGTACCTGTATTCTTAGCAGATGTAAAAGGTGACTTGGCAGCTATGTGCCGTCCGGGAGAGGAAAATGAAAAGGTACGAGAAAGAATCGATTCCATGAAGTTGAATGAATATGGTTTTGATTTTCAGGCGTATCCTACTACATACTGGGATGTTTACGGAGAAAATGGTATGCCTCTGCGTACTACTATTTCTGAAATGGGGCCACTCCTTCTTAGCAGAATTTTAGATTTAAATGATACACAATCGGATATTCTGACTGTAATTTTTAAAATTGCAGACGATGAAGGATTATTGTTATTGGATACTAAGGATTTGAAATCCATGATTCAGTATGTATCTGAGCACAATAAAGAGTATTCGTTAGAATATGGAAATATGGCAAAACAGAGTCTTACGGCGATTCTTCGTGCAGTTGTTGCATTGGAGTCAGAAGGAGGAGACAAATTCTTTGGAGAAACTGCATTGAATATTGCGGACTGGATGTGCACAAGTTATGAAGGAAAAGGTGCGATTCAGGTATTAGACTGTCAGAAACTGATTAATAATCCTACCATGTATTCTACATTTATGTTATGGATGATGTCTGAGTTGTTTGAAACTCTGCCGGAAGCAGGAGATCGAGATAGACCGAAAATTGTGTTTTTCTTTGATGAAGCTCATTTATTATTTGATAATGCATCCAAGACTTTGCTTAGTAAAATTGAACAGGTAGTAAAATTGATTCGTTCCAAAGGTGTTGGAATTTATTTCATCACACAGAATCCGAAGGATATTCCGGAGGGCATTATGGGGCAGTTGGGAACCAAAGTACAGCATGCTCTTCGTGCCTATACACCGGCAGAACAGAAAGCGGCAAAAGCAGCAGCCCAGTCCTTTAGAGAAAATCCTGATTTTGATACTTACGAAGCCATTACTCAGCTGGCGACAGGAGAAGCTTTGGTATCTGCACTGGATGAAGAAGGGATTCCGACTGTAGTACAAAGATGTACTATTTTGCCACCACAGAGCCAGATGGGAGCATTGGATGATGCTATCCGTAAAGATGAAATTGTAAACAATCTTTTATATACAAAATACACACAGGAATTAGATCGTGAATCTGCTTATGAAATCTTAGAGAAAAAAGTCATTGCAGAAGAAGAAGCGGAAGCTGCCCAAAAAGCTGCAAAAGAAGCAGAAAAACAGAGATTAAAAGAAGAAGCCGCTGCAAAGAAAGCTGCTGAAAAAGAGGCAGCTGCCCTAGAGCGTCAGAAAGAAAAAGAAGAAGCGGCAGCAGAGAAAAAACGTCAGAAAGAACTGGAAGCAGCACAGAAAAAAGCAGAAAAAGAAGAAGCGGCGAGAGAGAAAAAGGTGAAAACTGCTATCAAGAATGTAGCCAGCAGTGCTACCGGAACCATCGGCCGTGAAATCGGAAATGAAATCGGAGAATCCATTGGTGGAAAATTCGGTAAGAAACTTGGTGGTAATATCGGTGCTTCTTTGGGACGTGGAATTTTAAATACATTATTTAAGTTATAATTGGCAGGAGGAAGCATAAAATGCTTTTCAACTCATACATTTTCATTTTGTGTTTTCTGCCTCTCACTTTTGTTTGGTATTATGGTCTTAATCATAGGAAAAGAGAGAGGGAAGCAAAATGGGTATTGATTATCGCCTCGTTAATTTTTTATGGATATTTTGATGTAAGATACTTGCCGGTCATTCTGGCAAGTATCTGCTTTAATTATGGTTGTTCAAGATTATTGTTGAATTCGAAATATGGAAATTATAAGCGTCCTGTTCTGGGAATGGGAATTGCCTGCAACGTGGCTCTTTTGTTCTATATAAAATATTGGAATTTTTTTCTGGAAAATCTGAATGCAATAGTTGGAAGTTCTTTTAAAATGGAACAATTGCTGTTACCCTTGGGAATCAGTTTTTTTACTTTTCAACAGATTGCGTATTTAGTGGACTCTTATCGAGGAGAAACAGCCAAGTATAATTTTACGGATTATACTTTGTTCGTAACGTTTTTTCCAAAGTTATCCATGGGACCGATTGTTTTACACCATCAGCTGATGCCGGAATTTAATAAAAAAGAGAATAAGGTGTTAAATCAGTCCAGACTTTCTCTGGGTATCTGGTGGTTTGCGGTAGGACTTGCCAAGAAAGTTTTATTGGCGGATACGCTGGGAAAAGGTGTGGATTGGGCATATGCAAATGTGGAATTATTAGGCGGGTTGGATGTGCTTGCAGTTTCGATTCTATATACGTTGCAAATTTATTTTGATTTTAGCGGATATTGTGATATGGCGTCTGGAATTGGAGAGATGTTCCAGATTGCATTGCCAAGGAACTTTAATTCTCCTTATAAGGCTACTTCCATTACAGAGTTCTGGAATCGTTGGCATATGACTTTGTCCGGATTTTTACAGAAATATATCTATTTTCCTTTGGGTGGAAGCCGCAAGGGATTGGTAAGAAGTATAATTAACATTTTAATTGTTTTTTTAGTGAGCGGCATCTGGCATGGGGCAGCCTGGACATTTATTGTGTGGGGAATGCTTCATGGAGCAGCAAGGGTATTGCATAAATTGTTCCGGAAACAGTGGGAAGCTGTTCCTTCGATAATTGGTTGGTTCTTAACTTTTGCATTTCTTAATTTTACGTGGATTTTTTTCAGAGCAGAAAGTCTGACACAGGCAGGAGTCTTGTTAAAAAAATTAGTTACTTCTTTTGAATGGAAGCTGCAAAGTGGATTAATGCAACAATTTGATGTGCTGGAATTTACTTATATTGAGGAACATGTAGGTCCGCTGCTGAATATGGTTACGGCATATCCGCAGATACATCTGTTACTAGTTATGGTGATTGGTCTGGTAATCGCACTGATACCAAAAAATCTGTATGAGAAAGAGTTTAAGCCGGGAATAGGAAATGCATTAACAAGTGTGATTTTGCTTGTGTGGTGTGTGCTTTCCTTTTCAGGGGTATCAACGTTTTTATATTTTAATTTTTAGTGGATACAAAATGGCATCGAGTGATTGCAAAGTGTTATGATGAAAGGAATCGAAAGTGTGAAAGAGAAAAAATGGAATATTGTTGTACTGGGCGGCACCTTTGGAATTCTTTTGATGGTTGCACTGGTGACATTAGTAATAGATCCATATCTCCATTATCATGAGCCTCTGGCAAAGTTGGAGTATCCTTTGAAAGATGAAAGGTACATTAATGATGGAATTGCAAGAAACTATGAATATGAAGCCATGATTACAGGAACCAGTATGGCACAGAATTTTAAAGCAAGTCAGATGGAAGAATTGTGGCAGGTAGCTACGATAAAAACAGCCTATTCGGGTGCTACATTTCATGAATTGAATGAAAGTATCGGTCGAGCTCTTTTCTATAATCCGAACCTGAAATATGTGCTTTGTAGTCTGGATGGCAGCAGAATAAATTATGATGCTTACACAGATTCTTACGATGGGTATCCGGAATATTTATATGACGAAAATCCTTTTAATGATGTAAATTATTTATTGAATAAGGAAGTGGTACCTAAGACTATTGCGGTATTAAATTATACCAGAGCCGGAAATCAGACCACCAGTATGGATGCCTATGGTAGTTGGAGCCAGTATAAGGTATTCGGAAAAGAGGCAGTGGAAGCAACTGTCGTGCCGAAGCAGGCAGCAGCAGAGAGTGTTTCTTTTACCACGGAAGATGAAGCGCGGGTCCGGGAAAATATTGGAGAGAATTATTTAAAGACAGCATTGGAATACCCGGAGGTGACTTTTTATTTCTATTTGCCGCCTTACAGTACCTATTATTGGGAAGACCTGATAAAAACGGGGCAGTTGGAAGCTCAGTTAATGGCAGAAGAACTGGCGGTAGAATTATTGACGGAAGCACCAAATGTTCATGTTTATGGATTTGCAGATCGTCTGGAAATTACTAAAAATCTGGATAACTATATGGATATTCTTCATTATGGTGACTGGATCAACGAAGAAATCATGGAGATGATTTATAGAGGTGAGGGGGAACTTACGAAGGAGAATTATAAAGAGTATTTTCAGAGGATAAGAGAATTATATTTTTTATAAAAAAGATTAATAGTTAGGGATAAAATGCAATGATAGAAGGAGGGAACATTCTCTCCTTTTAATTTTTGTCAAAAATGGTAGTATTTTTTGGTAAAACTGCAAAAAGAAATAAAAATAGTATCGTTTCTTTTGGAAAAAAGTTATAATATGTAATTAGGAAATTATACATAAGATTTACTTGTCAGGTAATGTTAAGGAGGAAGACATGAAGAGTGTAAAGACATCATTAATGACATTATGTATTTCATTGGTATTGGCAGTAAGTATTGTTATAGGTGCTGTGGCCATTATCAGTATTGAAACCACTACTACATTAGCTATGACCAATTATTCTAATGCTATGAACGAAGGCTACAATTCAGAAATCAAATCTCAGGTCCAGTCAGTAATTACTGTACTCCAGACAGAATATGATAAATATAAAGCCGGAGAGCTGACCATGGCAGAAGCAAAAGCTGAGGCATGTGAAATTGTTCGTAACATGCGTTATGGGGACGATGCCAGCGGGTATTTTTGGATTGATGATACAAATTATATCCTGGTGATGCATCCGGTGCTTCCGGAACAGGAAGGCAACAATCGAAAAAATCTGGAAGACCAGAATGGAGTCATGATTGTTCAGGAAATTTTAAAAGTGGCTAACAGTGCAGAAGGCGGTGGATATAATGAATTTTATTTCACCAAATCAGATGGAGTTACTGTTGCACCGAAAGTTGCTTATTCCCAGATTTTTGAACCATGGGGCTGGGTAGTATCCACCGGAAATTATGTGGATGATATGCAGGCAGAAATGGTATTGGTTCAGAATGAAATAAGTGACCAGTTTACTTCTCTTTGTACCAGAATTATTGCAGTTGTTGTTATTATGACGATTTTAGCTTCTTTGGCAGCATGGTTGTATGGAAAGAAGATATGCTCTTCCTTAAATAAAATTCAGGACATGGCATCCAGATTATCAGAGGGGGATTTAACAACTCCAATTGATGTGAAGGATAAGAGTGAGCTGGGAAGAACTGCAGACGCATTGAATAAGGCTCAGGAGCATATGGTAGGATTGATTACAGATATCAGTCAGACTTCAAAAGAGTTGGAACATGCGGTAGATAATTTTAACACCAACTTTACTACGATGGAAAAATCCATTTCCCATGTAAATATTGCTGTAAATGAAATCGCTGAGAACACAACTACTCAGGCACACTCCACAAATGAGGCTTCCGGAAGTGTAAATGAAATTGCAGAGGGTATTGAATCTACATCTCATGAAGTAGATTCTTTGGAAGAAAATTCCAGAGTAATGCAGGATTATTCCGATAAATCCATGGATGCATTGAAGAAATTGATTGAAGTAAATAATAAAACAAAAGCAGATATTGATTCTATGTATGCACAGACAGAAAGTACGAATGCGTCTGTACAGAGAATTAATCAGGCGGCAGCCTTTATTGGTGAAATTGCGGATCAGACAAATCTGCTGTCATTAAATGCTTCTATTGAAGCAGCAAGAGCCGGAGAAGCCGGACGTGGATTTGCTGTGGTTGCAGAAGAAATTGGTAAGCTTGCTGCACAGTCTTTAACGACGGCAAACGGAATCGGTGATCTTATCAATGAATTAACTTTAAATTCTGAAAAATCTGTTGAAATTATGCAGCAGATGAATAAGGCGGCACAGGTGCAGGTAGAAACTCTGGAAAATACGCAGGAAATGTTCATGGATTTGAAAACTGCATTGAATTCTTGTGTTTCTTCTGTGCATCAGATTGCAGATAAAATTGATTATATCAACACACAGCGTGAACGCATGACAGAAAATATTGATGTATTGAATCAGTTGGCTACCGACAATGCGGCCTCTACGGAAGAAACTTCTGCTATGACAAAAGAGTTAGATGGAGCAGTGAAAGATTCTGCAAAATTGGTAGAAGAAGTTCTGGAACATACCAATACATTGGTAACGAATGCAGGACGTTTTAAAGTATAAATGTAAAGTAAAAATCCGTTAGGAATGCAGGTATGAGCAGCTTCTTGCCAAGTAGGCAAGAAGCTGTTATATTTTAGACAAGTTTGGTAGATAGAATTTGCCGGAGAGGAAAAAGGGAGGTTTACAATGTCCTATATAGAATTTAAGCATGTTGTAAAAGAATATACATCAGGGGAAACCAAAATCAGAGCGTTAAATGATGCAAGTTTTTCTGTGGAGAAAGGAGAACTGGCAGTTATTTTAGGTTCTTCCGGTGCAGGAAAAACCACAGCTCTTAACATTTTAGGTGGAATGGATACACCAACTTCGGGAAAGGTTCTGGTGGATGGAAAGGATATTTCGAAATATAAAAAGAAACAGCTTACCGGATATCGAAGAACAGACATTGGATTTGTATTTCAGTTCTATAATTTAGTACCTAAT
>CAZSBV010000033.1:0-6686 GCA_964605105.1 uncultured Lachnospiraceae bacterium
AAGTTCCTTGATGACTAAAACCTGTGTTGCATACATCTCTTTACCTATATAATACACTCCGGGAAATGGATTTTCAATAGTTTTATTACATTCTTTCGTTAAGTGCTTAAAAAGATTTTTAGGATAATGAAATGTAGGAAATGTCAGGGAGATATCATGCCGGTCAATAGCATTTTTTTCAGGGTACAGGTCTATGTAATAACCAGCATGTCCGTTGGTCTTGTAGTAGGCATCTGTAGTAAGAGAGGAACCGGAGCCTTTGATTTCAAAGATATTATGACTTTTAAAAATAGAAGCAATGTGTTTGGGAATCTGAAAGCCGGATTGTTTTTTTATAACCAGCATATCCATGCGGTTACCATTTGGGGAAAGAGTATATTCTCTTGTATACTCCAATAGATGAGAGTAGTCTCTCAGGTCGATTTGGACGGCACAGGAAATAGCTTCGTGCCAGTCAGTACGAGTTGATTTTTTTGACATGAGTATTGTCCTTCCTTATGTATTTTCATAAAAGGGAAAGCTGTTAGCGGTAGGATAATAAGAATTGTTCCTGAGAATTGCTGATAGAATCCCTAATATGTGCATAAAATGATTATTTGTAGAAAGATTATCACATTATTGAAAACAAAAGTCAATGATGATTTAATACGAAAAAGTGAAAATATGATAAAAATTACGAAAAGAGAAAAGAAAAAATGAAATACGATTATTTAATAGTAGGTACCGGATTATTTGGTGCAACTTTTGCTCATGAAGTAAGGAAAAAAGGGAAATACTTTCAATAAGATGTGGGGTGTGGTGACACCAGAGGAAGCACAGGTAAGAATAGAAGAGCAGAAAAAAGAGGCAGGTATTACAGAACCACAGAATTTGGAAGAACAGGCGATTTCGTTAGTTGGTACTGACATTTATGAAAAGCTTGTAGAAAATATGTTATCTGGTTGTGATGTTCAGCTCGGAGTAGATTATTTGGAAAGAAAAGCAGAATTTGATCAAATGGCTGATAAAGTTATTTATACAGGAGCAATAGATGCGTATTATGGTTACAAATTAGGGGCATTGGAATACCGCTCTGTGCGTTTTGAAACAGAGGTATTAGATAAAACTAATTTTCAAGGGAATGCAGCAGTAAATTATACAGATTCTGAAACTCCATATACAAGAATCATTGAACATAAGTGGTTTGAATTTGGAAAAAATAAAGAGGGAGAGGATATACCCAAAACAGTAATCAGTCGTGAATATAGTGCAGAGTGGAAAAAGGGAGATGAACCATATTATCCAATAAATGATGAAAAGAATGCTGCATTATATCAGGAATATAGAGTACTGGCTGACAAAGAGGAAAAGGTGATTTTTGGAGGAAGACTGGCAGAATATAAGTATTATGATATGGATGCAGTAATTGAGTCAGCTTTAAATTTAACGGATAAGATTTTGTAAAACAGAGTTTCGATTTTGAGTTTGATAGGATTGTTGCCAACAGTTAAAAATTTCTGATGATATTCCGGCTGGTGTTTTAGGTGCATAAAAAATAACTGTCTGGTTGTTAGAATTGAAGTAATTTCTTGCTATTATGACGAATATATAAGTTGTAAGAAGGGAAAGGTTATGTAAGAATAGCTGTCAAGGACAATCGTGTTACAGGGTGGCATTTTCTATGTTATTTCTTCAATTAGGTCAACCCCTTGTGGGCGATTGTTCCTTTTTAAATTGTATCATACTTATGTGGAACATTCAAGACAATATGTAGTAGGAATAAAAACGAAAAAATACAAAAGCAAAAGAAATTTAGTAAGGTTAGAGTCCATTCCTAAAACAGTAATCAGCCGTGAATATAGCGCGGAATGGAAAAAGGGAGATGAACCTTATTATCCTATCAATGATGAAAAGAACGGTGTATTGTATCAGGAATATAAGAAACTAGCTGATAAAGAAGAAAAAGTAATATTTGGCGGAAGATTAGCTGAGTATAAGTATTAGGATATGGATGCAGTGATTGAATCGGCTTTAAATTTAGTGGATAAGATTTTGTAGATAAACAGCACCTTGACAATTTCATACTTTATATCAAAAACTTCTTGCAATTTTTTAGAATATTTGTTTTTCATAGTGTAGGCGTGGGATACTTGAATAGTATCTGTTTTTTGTTTCTATTACGAAGAGAATTTTGGAGTTGGAAAGAATCTTCAGTGCAATTTATAGAATTTTTTTATTGTTCCATGCCAGAACGGGAGGAATATGACAAAAGAAACAATTCAAATGACAAAAGCAGAAAAATTAATGACAGAGGGAGAAAGAATATATCTTAGTGATATTTGGGCAGAATATGTTCCGGATTATCGTTGCATGTTAATACCAATCCAGAAGTATAGTAATTCAAAAATTATAGAGAAGAAAGATGAACTGTCACTATTAATGCTGATGAATAAGTTGAGTGAAGCGGCAGATTTTAAGGAACTGGAAAAAGAAATACCTCGGGAATATTTACAGGATATTACAATGAATACGCCGGAATATTTGCTGAATACTATGGCAGAGGTAATTAGTGGACTGCTTTCAAAATTAGATATTTCAAGAGAGGAAGTAGAGGTATTTGTAGGGCAGATTAAGGAGAGAAAGATGGGAGATTTTTTTTCAAATTTTAAAGGTTATGATGTGCCGGCAACCAGAAAAGAAGCCAAATTGGAAACAGCAAGAGAATTTGTTTTAGAGCTATTAGAAGAGTTAGGAGATATTCCGGATTCTTTGAAAAATCGTATAATGCGTGAAGACAATATTGAAGCATTAAAATCAATGTTGAAGATTGCAAATAATTCGCATTCGATAGAGGAATTTGAAAATAAAATATAAGAATTATAAGATAAATACAATCCTGATATAAGGTATGAATTTAAACATTGTTTATATAATCCTTGTATCAGGATTTTTTATGGAGATAACAACATGAAATTAAGAATACGCATATATCACCTTCTTGTAAACCGGATTCCGGCAATTCAAAAGGAATATCACAAAATCAGATTGGAAAAGACGGGAATGTCAGGTAGAATTTATGCCTGGCTTATGTTATTGTGGATGAATTTATGTTGGATCTGTGGCAGTAGAAAGTTGGAAAAACAGGTGTATTATCCGGATATGAATAAAATAGCAAAGGTTGACAAGGCGGAATCAGAAGTAGCGACAAAAGAGACACCGCAGGAAATGGTGAATCGTTTATTGCAGGCAGATATTATTTCTTTTGATATTTTTGATACCCTGATTTTTCGTCCTGTATGTGCGCCTACAGATTTGTTTTTTTTAATAAGCGAGAAACTTTCCTTTATGGATTTTGAAAGAATTCGCAGGGAAATGGAGCATAAAGCAAGACAGAAAGCTTATAAGAGGAATGGAAGCTACGAAGTTACTTTAGAAGAAATATATGATGAAGTGGAAAAATGGACAGGCATTCCAAAAGAAGTAGGAATGAAAGTTGAGATAGAGACAGAACTGGAATGTTGTTTTGCAAATCCGTATATGTATGAAGTGTATACGTTACTAAATGAGCGGATTAAAGGCACAGAGAAGAAAATAATTTGTGTTTCCGACATGTATTTATCCTGTGAAACGTTGAAAAAACTGCTGAAGAAATGTGGTTATAATAATTTTTCGGATGTTTTGATATCCTGTGAATATGGTAAATCTAAAGCAGATGGAAGTTTGTATTGTGAAGTCATAAAGAAATACGGTTCTAATAAGAAATATGTACATATAGGAGACAATCCGGAATCGGATGTAAAGCAGGCAAGGAAAAACGGATGGGAGACGGTTCATTATCCCAACGTAAATATTGTAGGAATGCCTTACAGGGCAGAGGATATGTCTATTGTTGCAGGTTCCCTTTATAGAGGAATTGTGAACGGCAGGTTATATAATGGTCTAGAGCAGTATAGTCCGGATTATGAGCTGGGGTATATATATGGAGGCTTATTCGTGGTGGGATATTGTCAGTTTATCCATAAGTATGTCCAAAATCATAACATAGATAAATTACTTTTTCTATCTAGGGATGGAGATGTTATTCATAAAGTATATGAGTATTTATATCCAGAGGAAAGTGCTCAATGCAAATATGTTTATTGGTCCAGAACGGTAGCAACCAAACTTATGGCAAAGTATGACAGATATGATTTCCTTCGTAGGTTTGTGGACCATAAAGTGAATCAAAAGATTACTTTGTCAGAAATATACAAGAGCATGGGGCTGGAGGATATGCTTGAAGGTGATTCCGAAGTATATTTGACAGAGAAAAATGTGGAGGAAATTAAGGAAGCGTTACTTGCACGCTGGCAGGAAGTAATCGGGCATTATCAGGAATTAAGTGAAGCAGGAAAATTATATTACAAAAAGGATTTATGTGGATGCCAAAAAGCTCTTGCCATAGATGTGGGATGGGCCGGAAGCGGAGCCATGGCGTTGGATTATATAGTGAATCAGGAATGGAAATTGGGATGTGATATTACCGGAATGATAGCAGGGACCAATTCTGTTCATAATGTAGAAACAAATGCAGCTGAAGGATTTTTATGTTTCGGCAAACTGGTCAGCTATCTGTATTCACAAGAGCAGAACCGGGAGAATTGGAAGTGGCATAATCCGTCTAAAAATCACAATCTTTTAGTAGAATTATTGCTTTCTTCTAAGGAAGGAAGTTTAAAAGATATGGTGTTAGATGATAATGCATCGGAAGGATATCGGTTTGTATTCAAAGAACCAGATGTGAAAACTGCCGTGGTAGAGCAGATACAACGGGGAATTATGGATTTTGCAAAAGACTACTGTACACGTATTCCTAAGAGGTATAGGGGGAAACATCTGATTTCCGGCAGTGACGCATATGCGGTATTGAAAATTTTGCTGCAAAGCGAAATGGATACCAATATGGAGATGGGGATTTAATAGTAAATGATAAACCTGTTGACAAAATTATGACAACAGGTTTATTATATAAGCATGAAATACGTAAAACGGAATATAAATTAAAAAGCGAATAGAGGGATAAAGATGACAGTAAGTGAGAAAATCTTTACAATTTTAGATGAACGGAAAATAACGCAAAAGGAATTTTCTTTGAAAACAGGAATTCCCCAAAGTACCATAAGTGACTGGCGGAAGAAGAATACCAATCCGGCATCGGATAAGATATTAGTTATATGTGAAGTTTTAGATGTGAGCCCATATGAATTATTATCTGCTGTCAAGGAAGAAGGAAATAGAAGTAAGAGTATGAAATGTCGTATGGTTGCAGAGGGGACGGAAGAGAGTCTGTTATTAGAAATCTATGATGAATTAGATGCTAAGAGTCGAAGCCGATTAATTGGGTATATGGAAGCGTTGCGTAAGTAGAGATGTTAATAAGCTGAATTGTGAATTTAGAGATATCTAAATTATTAATGTATAAGGTCTTTTCATGTATGGGTTTTCTAATTTTAAAAAATCCGTATAATAGAAAATAAAAATACATACGTTAAATGTGAAAAATAATAATAAGCAGAAAAGGACTTAATTTAATCAACAAAAAAACGATAAAATGTGTTGCAAATGTTTGGGTTTGAGTTTATAGTAAAAGTAGGATTTAATTTGATTTTTTGTGAGTTTTAAACATTTGCAATACTAAAGATAAGAAAGGAAATATATAGTATGAGCAAAGAGTTAAAAGCACAAGAGAACAGAGAAAAAATCGTTTATTATGAAGGGATTCCGGAACAAGTCATTATTACGTTACCGGAAGAACAACAGATTCAATATTTCATCTGGGATGAAATGATTAAGCGAATGGCGAAAATGTATCCGGGTACATTGTTACCTGTGATAAAGGAAAGTTTTGGGAAAGAATACCCGAAGGAGACAGCTATTGAGTTTTTGTCAACAGAGTATATTGTAGATCGGAATAAAGGGAATGGAGTTGCTGTACTTCAATCTATTTATGCGGATTTAGTTGTAAGAATAGGGAAAAGGGATGTTTATCATTTCGAATGTCAGATAGTACCTAAACGCAATATGGTGGTTCGAATGTATGAATATGATACTCAGATAGCATTAGTGCATGGAGTAGGAATTCATCAGGAGAATCAGGAAATCTTTGTAGAGATGCCCAATTCTATAATTTTGTATCTTACCCATACAAAGAATACACCGGACGTGGAAAAGATGCAGATTCGATTACCGGATGGAAGTGTATGGGAGTATCATGTGCCTACATTAAAAGTACAGAATTATAGTTTGGAAATGATTCAGAAAAAACAGTTATTCTTTTTAATTCCATTGACAACTATCCGTTATTATTCAAGTAAGACAAAGAAAAAAGTTGAGAAAAATGAATTACCATTTGAACAATTTTTGACAGAAAATATTAGAATGGTAAGAGAAGCTGTTTGGAATGGGTATTTGAGTGCAGATGCAGGTAAAGACATTTTAGATTTTTTGAATCGAGGATGCCAGTATTTATTCGCAAAGGATATTGATACCTTGGAGGTGGTGAAACGTATTATGGAACCGGTTTTTAAATTAGGAAGAGAGATTTTTGAAGAAGAAGCCACAGCAAGAATTACGTTGGAGGTAACGGAAAAGGTAACGCAGCAAGTAACAGAGCAGGTAACGCAGCAAGTAACAGAGCAGGTAACGCAGCAAGTAACAGAGCAGGTAAC
>CAZSBV010000033.1:6786-13065 GCA_964605105.1 uncultured Lachnospiraceae bacterium
GCAGCAAGTAACAGAGCGAGATATCAGAGAGTTTATTTTAAGTGAACAGGAAGAAGGTGCTGAAAAGGCTACAATTAGAAGAAAGTTAGTGCGTATATTTAATGTTTCAGAGGATAAAGCAGAAGAAAAATTGAAATTGTATTATAAATAGAAAGAAAAGTATGAGTTATGCAGACCAATATTGGTCTGCATTTTCTATCTTGCATATCGCTCTCTCAAAATCTCAATCTCTTTCCCATACCCCTCTAACTCATTAGGCGTTTCCAGATAAAATGGAAGATGAGAAAATGCAGGGTGATTAATTACTCTTACCAGAGCCTCTAATCCAATCATGCCTTCGCCGATTTTGGCATGGCGGTCTTTGTGAGAGCCTAATGGATTTAAGCTGTCATTTAAGTGAATGGCTTTCAGCTTGGAAAGACCAATGACAGAGTCGAAATTATAAATTACTTCATCCAAATGATTTACAATATCATATCCGCCATCCCAGACATGACAGGTGTCCAGACAGATACCGATTTTGTCTTTTAAATGGACTCTGTCTATAATTTCTCTTAATTCTTCAAACTCGCGTCCGATTTCACTGCCTTTTCCGGCCATAGTCTCTAGTAAGACGGTAGTATTTTGTTCCGGGGTAAGAATAGAATTCAACATATCAGAGATATAGGTGATTCCAATTTCTACGCCCTGACCGACATGGGAACCGGGGTGAAAATTGTAGCAGTTTCCAGGGGTATACTCCATACGCAGAAGGTCATCCGCCATAGTATTTTTTGCAAATTCCCGTAAACCTTCATCTTTAGCGGCTGCGTTTAAGGTATAGGGAGCATGGGCAAGAAGGTGGTCAATCTGGTGTTCTTTAGCAAATTCCAGATATTTTTCTACATCCAGAGAATTGATTTCTTTTGCTTTTCCACCACGGGGATTACGGGTAAAAAACTGAAAGGTATTGGCATTTATGGAAAGAGCAGCCTTTCCCATAGCCAGATATCCTTTAGAAGAAGATAAGTGACATCCGATTTTTAACATAATATTTCCAGCGAATAAGTTCGCGTCTCCTTTCGAAATAGTAGCTAAAGTTTTCGTAACTTTAATTTATAAAATGCGAGATTTTTTAATGAAAACTCTGCTCCGTTCTTTCAATAATTTCATCCTGCAAAGCTTTACTTAGATTTCTAAAGTGATCGCTGTAACCAGCCACACGTACAATCAGGTCTTTATATTCTTCGGGATGGTTCTGGGCATCGATCAGAGTCTGGCGGTCAATGACATTAAATTGAATGTGGTGCCCATCCATATTGAAATAAGCGCGGATTAGATTCGCCATCTGATTTAAACCTTCTTCCCCGGCAACTACACCTGGAGTAAATTTCTGATTTAAAAGTGTTCCACCGGTCATAAGGTGATCCATCTTTGCACAGGATTTGATGACCGCAGTAGGTCCATTAATATCCGCTCCTTTTTCCGGAGAAATACCTTCAGAAACCGGTTTGTGGGCAAGACGGCCATTAGCACTTGCCATCATAACTTCACCGAAATATACGTGACAGGTAGTAGGAAGCATATTAATACGATATTTCCCACCGGTCATATTCGGGCGGTCAGTGACTAATTTGCGATAGAGTTCAAAAGTTGCTTTCATAATATCATCAGCATAGTCGTCATCATTTCCGTATTTCGGAGTTTTGTTGGAAATGAGATTATGGATTCGTTCATGTCCTTCGAAATTAGTTTCCAGAGCCTGCATCAGCTCTGCCATAGTAAAGTTTTGTTTGTCATATACATTATATTTAATAGAAGCAAGACAGTCAGTAATAGTACCGATACCCACTCCCTGAAGATATTTGGTATTGTATCTTGCACCACCGGCATTATAGTCCTTTCCGCGGGAAATACAATCATTAGTAATAATGGAAAGGAAGGGAACCGGCATGTATTCTGCAAAAATTCTTTCTATAATATTACTGCCTTGAATCTTAATATTAATAAAGTATTCCATCTGTTTTGCAAAAGCATTCCAGAGTTCTTCATAGGTTTTAAAGTCTGTGGCATTTCCAAGTTTGAGCCCTAACTGTTGTTTGGAAACTTTATCATAGCCATTGTTTAAGGTCAGTTCCAATATTTTAGGAATGTTAAAATAGCCGGTAAGGATATAGGCTTCGTTTCCAAAAGCTCCGGTCTCAACACATCCACTGGTGCCGCCGCATCTGGCATCTTCCAAGGTTTTGCCGGCATTCATAAGTTCTTGTATGATTGCTTCTGTATTATAAAATGCAGGCTGTCCCCAGCCTTTTCTTGAAATTTCACAGGCACGTTTCAAAAACTTCTGAGGTGTTTTTCGACTGATCTGTACATTGGAGCTGGGCTGGAGAAGTTTCATGTCATCCATACAGTCCAAAATCAGGTAACTTACGTTGTTAACACCATTTTCACCGGTAGGTGTGATACCGCCGGTATTTATGTTTGCAAAATCAGTATAAGTGCTGCTTTCTTTTAACGTGATCCCTACCTTTGGAGGAGCCGGTTGGTTGTTGAATTTAATCCACAAGCATTCTAATAATTCCAAAGCTCTTTCATCATTTAAAATTCCGGTTTCTATATCTTTTTCATAAAATGGGTTCAGATGCTGGTCTAAACGTCCCGGACTATAAGCATCCCAGGGATTGAGTTCGCTGGTGACGGCAAGGTGTACGAACCAGTACATCTGGATTGCCTGCCAATAAGTTTGTGGTCTATGGGCAGGAACAACATCACAGTTGGCAGCAATTTGCAGGAGCTCTTGCTGACGGTTAGAATCATCGCATTTTTTTGCAAGTTTTCTTGCATATTCGGCATATCTTTTACCTAAGACTATGATGGCATCGCAGTTTTTTGACATGGCACGAAGTTGGTTCCTTTTGGCAAAAGCTTCCGGGTCATGGAAGAAATCCAGATTCGCAAGGGAAGCTTCGATTTCTGCTTTATAATCTAAGAAGCCTTTTTCGTAAATTTTAAAAGAACCTACCGTATGTCCGGGACCACGTTGTTCCATAAATTCGGTAAAAATACCTGCGTGATAGCAGGCTTTCCATTCAGGAGTCATATTTTCCAAAATGCGGTGACGGGTAGAACGTTTTTCCCAATAGGGAATAATAACTTCTTCCTGATATTTATAATCTTCCTCTTGGACAGAAAAGTTAATGAGAGCACGGTCATTCATAACATGCATATCTTCCACGGTATGACAGCAAAGCTCCGGGAAAGTAGGAGCACCATGAGGCGAATCCCCTTTTTCTCCAACGATTAATTCCCCTTCTCCGATATAGAGTGTTTTGGTAGAAAAATAATCATAAAGAACCTGGGCACGAAGTTCAGGAAGGGACAACTGACCTTCGTATTTTTTATAAGTTTCAGTTTCGCTTTTGGCTCTTTCCATATCTATATGTGGCTGAGTGGTCACACTGAGTTCACGTAATGTCTGGATGCGTTCGTTCATTCCATGTTTTTTCATTTTAGTTTAAGATTCCTTTCGGTCCGTTTTGGACATATATGTATAAGCGTTTTAGGTTAATGGTACATATTGGGGTTCTGGTTTCAAAAGATGTAAAATGGGTTTGGCTTAGTTATTTATTTTTATTTGTGTGAAGCCAGATGTTCTAAATAATTCTGCTAATTGGTTCAGTTCTTCGTCCGCAGGTCTTTCCAGTCTGCTTCCTTCATATGTCAATCCGATTTTTTCATATTTCACAGAACCGGTGTTGTGATAGGGCAGTAGGTGAATCTGTGCAGGCTTGATATTTTTATTCTGAAGATAACTTATAATCGCCTTCATGGAAGGCTCATCTGCATTAATCCCTTTGACGGTAGGGATGCGAAGCCAGATTCGGGCTCCGGCAGCATTCAGTTTCTCCAGATTAGAAAGAATTAATGTGTTATCCGCACCGGTGTACTTTTTGTGCAATTCAGGATCTATTAGTTTGAGATCATATAAAAAAGTATCAATAAAGGGCAGTAAACGTTCGAAATTTTCATAGGGAGCGTGCCCGCAAGTATCAATATTAATAGAAATTCCGATGCGTTCTAATTTCTTACAAAGTGTTTCTATATAGTTCATATCAGAAAGCATGACTTCACCACCGGATAAAGTGACTCCACCTCCGGATTCTTCATAGAAGATTTCGTCCTTTTTGATTTCTTTTACTAATTCATCCACGGTGTATTCTCTTCCAATAATTTCGCGAAGGTTCAAGTTGCAGGAATCGGTACAGTTCCCACAGGCTTTGCAAAGTGAGAAGTCAGTTATAATTTTACCATGCTTTTCATAAATTGCCTGTTTGGGGCAGATCGATATACATGCGCCACAAGCAACGCAACGGTCCTGATGTACCAAAAGCTGTTTTTGGTGGATTTGTGTTTCGGGATTGTGGCACCAGATACATTTCAGTCCACAGCCTTTGAAGAATATGGTGGTCCGAATTCCGTCTCCGTCGTGAATAGAATATTTCTGAATCTTTGTAATAAGGCTCATTTGTAGATACCTCTTGAAAATTAAATTATTTCATGGTTATATTATTTTAAAAATATCTTAACTATTCAGAGCAAATTTGAAAATCTGAATAGTTACAGAATATCAAAATCGAATAATGTCGTCAATGCTTTCATAAGGTGAAGTGGTAAAACGAAAGGAGAATCCAGGATGTTAATTAGTGAAAAAATATATGAGTATATGAGTGAGAGGAAAATGACACAATTAGAATTTGCCAAAAGAACCGGCATTTCCCAGAGTACAGTAAGTGACTGGAGAAGAAAAGGAACCAATCCTTCTGCGGATAAAATTATGATTATATGTGAAGTGTTGGATATTTCACCATATGAATTATTGTGTGGAACAGAAAATAAAAAACTCAAAGAATATAAGCAGACGGATTGTGTGGTAATAGATAGAAAATCCAGCGAGTATACGTTACTTGAAATGTATCAGAATCTTGATGTGGATTCCAGAAAACGTGTGGAAGGTTATGTGAAAGCATTGAGTGAAGTGAAATAATAAAAGCAGGGAGGCTTTTTTAACAGAAAAGATGCTATCTTTACTCCGGATGTGATATGATAATAAAAAATCTATCCAAAGGAGAAAAAAGTGGAAGAAACTAACAAAAAGATAGTATTTACTCCGAAAGAAAGAGATACTCTGGTGAAAGAAGCAATATCTGAATTGCAATCCATTCTATATATAGAAGAGTTTGAAAAAGTGGAACGGCAATTATGGAAAACGTTACTATTATTGGAAAATCATCCGTTTCAAACCGCAAAAGGACTAAGTTATTTTTATAAAATTAAGGGAAATGAGATTTTTTTCAGTCGCAAGGAAAAGTCTGTGACAAGGGCAAGTGTAAATATAGCGCTTCAAAAAGCGATAGAATTGCAGAAAGAAGGAACCATTATAAAAGGGCCCAAAATGTTAAAGAGTTTTGGTGCCAGTTATATATATCCCATTTTTCTTGAGATAGGAATCATTACAAACAGGGCTGTCGAATGACAGCCCTGGCACCAGTTGGGAGAAACAGTCTTGATTATTTCATCTGTTCTTCCTGTTTTTTAATCATACGTCTAACCATTTCGCCTCCGATAGAACCGGCTTCACGGCTTGTAAGGTCTCCGTTGTAACCTTCTTTTAAGTTAACACCTAATTCAGATGCTACTTCTGTTTTGAAACGATCCATAGCTGCTTTTGCTTCTGGTACTTCCATAGATTTACTTCTGTTATTCATGGTTTTTTACCTCCGTTTTTTGTTGCTTTTGTTTTATTTTAGAGATAAGCGAGTGAACCATCCGCTTATCTCTTTTTAGACGTTTGTCCCGGAGAAAGAAAATTCATCTTCTCGATGTCAGAGCCGCGTTTTTGTTCATCACTTATCTTGATATTATTTTGTGCAGTAATTGTTTTATTATTATGGAAAATTTTTGAAATATTTAGAACAGCAGTAATAAGGAATCCAATAAAGCGAGGAAATCTGAAAGATTTTCAATCCTGTTCTGAATTTTAGCTTAAAAGTTTCGGTTTGAAACAGCGTATATGTAAAAAAACACTGGAAATATAGGAAACAGTGTGGTATAATTGTCACGCGATTGTTGGCAGAATAAGTGCCTACAAAGAAAAGAATGAAAGCCCATAGAGCTTTTAAGGAGGAAATAGATAAATGAGCTTACAGGTAGAAAAATTAGAAAACAACATGGCAAAACTTACAATCGAAGTTAGTGCTGAAGAATTAGAAAAAGCAATCGAAAAAGTTTTCCAGAAAC
>CAZSBV010000034.1:0-12777 GCA_964605105.1 uncultured Lachnospiraceae bacterium
ATTCAATTCTTCTTCGTATAGAAGTATCTCCACGGTAGCCATTTACCTGTGCCCATCCTGTAAGACCGGGTCTTACCTGATGTTTTATCATATACCTTGGAATTTCTTCCTTGAATTTTTCAACAAACTGCGGACGTTCCGGTCTCGGTCCCACAATACTCATGTCCCCAATTAAAATATTCCATAATTGCGGAAGCTCGTCCAAACTGGTCTTACGCATAATCGCTCCTATCTTCGTTACACGTGGATCATTTTTCACGGTCCAGCCCTTCTTTTCATCGGCTTCCGTTTGAACCTCCATAGTACGGAATTTATACATATTAAACTTTTTGTTATGACGTCCCACACGTTCCTGTTTGAAAATAATAGGTCCTTTACTGGATACTTTTACCAGAATTGCCAATACTAAAAGTAAAGGTGAAAGAATAATCAATCCACAGGCAGAACCTATAATATCTACAGTTCGTTTTGCAATTTTATTAATCGTATTCGTTAATGGTACATATCTAATATTGATAACGGAAAGACCATTCAGGTCTTCGGTATACGGTTTATTCGGAATCAAACTATAATAATCCGGTATAAATTTAGTATGCACTCCTGTTTTTTCACATAAACTTACAATTTGTTCCAAAATATCATAATCTGACAAGGACAAAGTCACTGCAATTTCATCCAGATTGCTTAATGGCAGTACAACTTCCAGATTTTCAATCTTACCCAGTACCTTGACACCCTTGTACTTGGTTCCGGCGGGTACATGATTGTCCAGAATTCCTCTCACCACATATCCCCACTGAGGATTGGCATTGATTCTGCTAATGTACTCTTCTGCCGCTCTGGAATATCCCACCAGCAGAATATGTTTCAAATTGTATCCTTTTTTTCTGAAATATCTTAAAGATGTACGCAGAATAATACGGAACAATAATGTAATTGCTATGTTAATAATATAAAACAAAAAAATTAAAACTCGGGAAAAGTTACCATTTCCAATCTTGAATGCTGTAATAGCCATTAAAAAGAAAGCAACACCCACGCTGTTCACTTTAATAATGTCTAAAATTTCTTTTTCCAGAGTCTGAACTCGTTTAGGAGTATATAATTTAAACCAGTAATATAGGATTAAATATCCCGGCACCAAAAAATAGAGTGCGCCAAGATAGAAGCTCATCGACAAAGCTCCAGCACCCTCTGTCACAAAAGGTCCTTCAAATTTCAGATACCACGCAAGGATATAGGATCCTGCAATCGCAAGGGCATCTAAAAGTACATGTAATCCATTAAAATACTTTTGGTTGTCTTTAATCATACTAGCCACCCAATTCTATACATAACAGATATTTTACAATATTATTACAAAAATTTCAACCTATAAATCGACGAATGGTATTTATCCATAATTTCCATTGAATTCGAATATAGTTCGGGAATCTGTTCCATGAAAAATAAACTTTCTTTCTCTTCCCGTCTTCGCTGAGACAAAGTTTGATTCCTTTCCAAATTCCTTTTCTATAAGTATTCCCTAATCCTTTTTTCATAAAGAAGAGATATTTTACCAAAAATCCCGGAATCAGAAATGGCAAATTAAGAATAATCTGCAAAAAAGGCATATTTTTATAAATCAAATAAACACTGTTTCTGGAAGATAGATTCACCTTAAATTCATTATGTCTGGAACCGCTGACACCACTGCCGGCGTGTTTCACCACTGCCTCTGGCGCATAGAAATTACGATATCCAAAAATCTGAGCGCGGTATCCAAGATCACAATCCTCCAGATAGGCAAAATGATTCTGATCAAAAATACCAATCTCATCTAAAATTTCTTTTCGATAAATAACAGCACCGCCACAGGCAGAAAAAATCTCCTGTGGTTTCTCATAGTTGCCTTTCACTGCTTTGCCTTTTCCTAACGCAAATGCCCAGCCTAAGGCACAATATAAGTCCCCGGCTCCGTCTAAAATATTGTTATCATACATATCTACCATTTTGGCAGATACGGAAAAGCTCTTTTTCTCTCTTTCCAGCGCAGTTTCCAGTTCTTTTACAAAACCGTATTCCACTTCCGTGTCATTATTCAATAAAATAACATACGGAGTCTTACTTGCTTTGATTCCTGCATTTACAGCACCACAGAACCCGGTATTTTCAGGAAGTGCAATTACCTGAACATTAGGACAGTTTTCTTCTACCCATTCTCTGGAACCGTCTGTGGAACCGTTATCTACTACACAAATATGGTATGTAGTAGAAGTTTCCCTCTCCAATGCTTTCATGCAGTTTTCGATGAATTTCATTCCATTAAAATTTGGAATAATAACTGTACTTTTCATAATCTTTCTCCCGAAGAACAGGTGCTTACTTACTCCACAAGTTAAGATTACAGCTTATTGTAACCTCATCTGCTTTATCACTTCCATGAGGGGTCCCAATATAAGCGATATCCTTGATTGGTAAGATAATTACAAATCTCTTTTTGTCTTTCTGCTTTTGTCCCCTGCATATTAGATGCATGAGTCTGCCAGAAAGTTTCCATCATCTTTTCACATTTTGGATTTATGATCCATTGATCCATATCAAGCTGTGCCACATTCTGTGTCAGTACAGCACGATGAATGTATCCACTGTAACAGAAAGGCAATCCTTCATATAAAAGTTTTCCTTCTTTGTCCCAGGCTCCGGAAACAATTCTTCCTGCCTTTGTACTTTTACCTCCAAGAGCAGCCACATCTTCTCGTTGGGCAAAAACTCCACCCTGATAGACCACTTTATAAAATCCCACATGAGGCATTTCTTCCACTTCTGCCTCCCAGCCTCTTGCATTTACAAAATCCTGTAATGCTCTTCTGCCTGCATCATAAGCATATCGCTTACTCTGAGGATTGGCTGCGGTAGAATCATTATGACATCTCCAATGATACAGTACCTTGGGGACATGACAAATCTTCTCTTCAACTTTTGCGTTCTGATTCCACAATTCTCCCACAGCTCTTAAGACTATATCATAATCCTGCGCGCCGTCGAATTCCTTACGGAACTTCAGTTTTTGCATCAGTTCCTTTTTCATAACACAAAAATGACAAATATAATTATTGGTCAAAAATAAATCTAAGTTAAAATCGGTCTTAAAATGAGGATCATAAAAATGCTTTCCATGTTCATCACATTTATCCTCATCGGAATATAGGAAACCATACTCCTGCTTTTTTTCTTTTCCTGCCTTTATGGCTGCTGCCATTTCATACAAGGCATCCGGAGTCAGATAATCATCATGATCCAATAATCCGATATAATCTCCTGTTGCTTTTTCCATTCCCCGATTGGTATTTTCACTGATTCCCGCGTTATTTTCCAAGGAGAAATACTTAATTCTTTCATCCGGATAATTTGCGCATTCTTTCTTTACCTTATCACTGGTACTGGCATCCGCAATTATCAGTTCCCAATAGGAATAAGTCTGTGCCAGCATAGAATCTATTAAGACTTTCAAAAATTCTTCTTTGGTCTCATATGCCGGGACCACCACACTGAAAACTACCGGCTTCTCCCAAGTTTCATTTCTTTGGGATTCCAGTATCTGATGTTCCGGCAAGTTATAAGTATAGTCAGCAAAATAAGGCGCCTGCACTCGTTCCAGTGCGGCACCTATTGTCTGCATTACGCCATTACGTTTCAAATAATAATATGTTTTTTTCAAATTCGTAAGATTGAAAACATTTGCCATAAGAGGTTTCCGTTTCTACTTTATTTTTATTTTGAACTATAAATTCCAAAATACCTTGCTGCTACTTTTTAATCTTTAAAGAAAAATCACTTCTGTCCAAAGAGAAATTTGGATTGTAATAAGGGTCTCCGGCTTCTAACTGCGCTTTCCACTTATTACGGAAACGTTCGGATTCTTCGTTGTACCGTTTTGCTTTTTCTCCCTGATCATCCAGACCTCTGGAGATAGATTCATAATGGTACAATTCTGCAAACGGTGTAAATACATTCAAATATCCTTTTTCTCTCAGTTTCAGACAGAAATCCACGTCATTTAAGGAAATCACGAAACTTTCATCCAAGCCTCCCACTTCCTCATAAATTGCTTTCTTAACTAAAAGACAGGCTCCGGTCACTGCCGTCACATTCTGGGAATAGCAGAGACGTCCCATATAACCTAAATTTTCTCTGGACTGTCCGTAATGAGTGTGTCCCGCAGTCCGGTGCGCTCCCAGACCGATTACGACACCCGCATGCTGGATGGTCTTGTTGGCATAATATAATTTTGCACCAACGGCTCCCACATCTTCACGCTGGGCATACATTAATAATTCTTCCATCCAGTTTACCGTAATGACTTCGGTATCATTATTTAAAAGTAAAATATACTCACCTGTAGTATGTTTTACTCCCAGATTATTTACTGCGGAATAATTAAATTCTCCAGTATAAGTCACTACTTTTACACGGCTGTCCTTTTCCTGAATTTCTTTGTAATATTCAAAAATTTCTTCGGTGGTACTGTTATTCTCCACTACCACAATTTCAAAATTATCATAAGTTGATTTTGCCAAAATAGAAGAAATACATCTTCTCAAATCCTCCACATGATCTTTATTGGCAATGACAATACTGATTTTGGGATTACCAAGAATCTGATAAGAAACCTTGAAAATAGTCTCAAAGGCTCTGGTACTGGTAATCTTAAAATGTTCAAATCCATGATTTTTCAAATGCTCTGCCACCGCGCCTCTGGCAGCTTCAATAGCATAAGTCTTAGCATCAATACCACTGGCAACACTGCCCGCATGACTTCTCCAGTAGTACATCAACTTTGGAACATGAACTACGTTTTCTGCCATATCTGTCAGTCGAAGAATCATGTCATGGTCCTGACTTCCATCAAACTGAGTACGGAACAATTCCGTTCCATCCAATAATGTTCTTTTAAAACAACTGAAATGACAGATATAGTTGTTGGCACGCAGATTATCCGGTGCATAGTCCGGTTTAAAATGAAGTGTCAGCATTTTATTGATATCGCCGTCTTTAAAGGTAGTTTCATCACAGTAGATATAATCTGCATTTTTTTCATTAATTACTTTTACATATTCGTAAAGAACACTCGGATGCAAAATATCATCATGATCAAAAAGTGCAATATATTCTCCTGTTGCCAATTTCAAGCAGGCATTGGTATTGCCGGAAATTCCTTCGTTCTTTTCCAGTTTATGATATACAATTCTCGTATCGTTCTTTGCATATTCCTTGCAGATTTCTCCCACAAAATCGTGTTCTTTATCAGAACCATCTGCCAGACACAGTTCCCAGTTTCCATAGGTCTGTGTGGTTACGGATTGAATCATTTCGTTCAGGAAATCCTTGGGGGTATTATACAAAGGTACCAGAATACTGATTTTTACCATTCTGTCAAATACAGCTTCTTCCTGCATTTTTCTCTCTTCCGGGGTAGGAAAACTATCCGTACCAAACTGTTTTTTGGCTTCTGCTTCTCTTTTTTTATAATCTATTTTTGCAAGTACGCCTTTCACTCCACCACAGTTTTTTACTCTTGTGGTCTGGCGAAGTACCGCATGCATAATTTTACGAAGCCCCGTGGTATGTACCCAGAGAGGATTTGTTTTGATTCTGTTTAATTTAAATTCTAACAAATCATTTTTTTCTTCCAGTTCTGCCACACGGCTGGCAAGCTCAGCACTTTTCAAGTGCTCTCTCTCATAGGCTTCTTTATAATTAATTTCTTCCGGAACTTGTGTCATAAACCTGATTCCTTTCATCTATTCTCAATCGTTCTCGTTGTTTTTCTTAAAATATACTGTTTGGATATCTTATCTTTCACCATCATATCCACAAAATACTTTCCTTTTTCCATATTACTCATATTTACAAGGAATACAAAACCACTTAAACCGACATTTTTCTGATCTAAGAGATTATTAAAAATGTCCGGACGGTAACACATGTCAGGAGTTATCTGATATAATGTCTCATTTTCTTCATGACGTAAGATAATATATGTTTCAAAACAGGCATTGTCTGAACCAATAACCACACTGCTTCCCTGCAGATAAGCCACTGCCTCTGTTCCCATTTTTTCCTGAATTCCCTGAATTACCTGACCATCCATAAACCAGTTTTCCAAACCACCTGCATATTCAATCAAAGGTGCCACACAAGCATCTTCTCTGATTTTTGCCGGAAGTTTTTCTATTTTCTGTGGTATTTCCACAGTACAATTTTCATAATCGTATTCATAGGCAAAGGAATATCCTGTATCCAGAATATGTGTCGTGAAACCTCTGGAATAATACGGATCTGCATTCCATACCGCCACATGCTTCTTGTATAATCTCTGTTTTTCATCCATGAGACGAGCCTGCTTTTCAACACTTTCATCACTGCCGCGGCTTAAGGATTCATGATGCCATAAATAGATCTCATTATCAATGACATTGTTATAACCCATTTCATATAAACGATAACAGAAATCCACATCATTAAAGGCTACTTTCAAAGATTCATCAAACCCTGAAGCTTTTTCAAAAATCTCCTTTCGTACCATAAGACAAGCCGCTGTTACCCCCAGTACATTTCGAACATCTCGATTTCTTCTATCATAATAAATCTTATCATCTTCCTTGAACTGCAGTTTATGTGCCGGTCCCATATGAAAATTATAAATGCCGCAATGCTGAATTTTCTGACTTTCAGGATAATATAACTTAACTCCGACCGCACCGGTATCTTTTACGGACGCCAATTCTGCCATGTGAGACAGCCAATTCTCACTTCTCACTTCACAGTCATCATTTAAAAACAACAACAAATTTTCTTTCGCTTTCCCAGCTCCCATATTGCACATAGTAGAAAAATTAAATTCCATCGGCTGATACAAATAAGTAAAACCAATTTCTTGTTTCATTTTTTCTACTTTTGCTTTATTTTCAGGATTACTTCCATTATCCACCAGAATAATTTCATACGGAATATCTTTTGTATATTGTGCAACAGAAACAAGACAACGTTTCAAAACCTCAGGATTATCTTTTGATGGAATAATAATGGAAACACCTGTCATCTTTTCCTTTTTTCTCAGTGCCCAAGCTTTTCGCTTGAGATCCTTATATTCTTCTTCCCAGCCCCACTGATAAACAGCATGGGATGTATATAACATTTTTGTACTGTGATATACTTGTTCTCTTTTCAATGGCATACAAATCTGAAGAATAAGATTATAAATCCTCTTTCGATCCTTCTCCTCAAATTCTATGAGGTAGCTGCCCTGTTCTTTTAGTTCCTTTAATTCCTCTCCTGCTGCCTCTTTGCGTACTGCCACAAATCCGCCAAAATAGAAATACGATAGTAATGTTTCCGGGGAGTAGTCCGGTTTGAACCATGGATTCATTCTTACGTTCTCTTCATGATTCACTTCATCTTCATCGCTGTAAATTACTTGAATTTCAGGATTTTCATTAAAAATTCTCTCAATTTCATACTCTGCTATTGGCGATAAATTTTCTTTCTTTTCTGTAAAAATAAAATATCCTTTATCCTGCATATCATGGGATACTTCTTTCAGATACTCTTTTAATTCTTCCATATCTGATACTTCTCTTTTGCGTATCCAACGATCATAAGAACAGGTTTTATTTTCCAATTCTATTTGATACAGACCATCATATTTTTCCGTAAGAATCTCACGAATTCCATTCTTTATTTTACTGATCACAGGCGTATTTTCCTCTTTAATTCATTTTCCAAATCTGCACACAAATCACCATCAAGACGATTTACATCCATATTTAACCAAATCGTGTTTTCTGCCTTTACATTTAAAGCTCCGATATGAAGATTAATGTTGGGGTCGGTAGTGGAAAAAACAAATGTACTTCCCGCCAAACGTCCGTTGGTGCTTACTATTTTTTTATCTTTTAAAGGAATATCGATTCCATTAAAAGTAAATTCCTTGACCTTACAAATACAAGAATCCATAGCAGGATCAATGCGTAGGTTTTGCACATCCCCACTTACTTTTAACTCCAGTTCCAAACTATGCTCTCCTGCAAAGGCATCTGTTACAAAGTAAGAATTTTCTTCTGAGTACCCATTTCCCCTGTCTTCATAAATCTGTACTCTTTCTTTGCCGGCACTCTGCTGAAATTTTTCTATCCATTTTATAGGCTGATAAATATTACCGCCTATGATATTCCGAAGCTGTGACATGGACATACGTTTTCCCATAACTTTCTTCTGGAACTTTACTTCTTTGTCCTGATAATCCGGTGTATCCTCCGGTTTAATTCCTAAGAACTCCAATGCCCATTCCATATCACATTTGTTTCGTTTTTCATTTTCCATAAGATAACAGTACAGGCTTCTAAATGCAATTTCTTTAGTATCCACCTGCTGTTCTACAGTCCATTCATAATCGATTACAGTCCATGTGTCATCTTTTACAAGAATATTGGCAAAAATCATATCATAGTCTGCGATTTTTTCCGTTTCTCCATAGCTGATTCGTTCCACATATTCCGCAAAAAGCTTTTGAAATCCTTCCACATCCTCTTTCACCAGATAATCATCCAGGATTTCTGCCAAAGTCTTACCTTCAATATATTCAAATTCTACGTAAGTTTCTTCTCCATCTACCAATTCACAATGATTAATGGAAAGTTTACTTCCTTCATAACGTTTTTTCAATTTTTCATAAACGGTGTGAATATGTCTGATATGATCTTTACCATATTCAGTACAAGCATACTTTCTAACCTTTCTCACACCTTCTTCGTTTAAAATCAAAGTTTTAACTGCGTTTTCTAACCTTCTATCATTGGAATAACGGCAATACTCCACCTCTGGTCTTTCGCCGATTACCACCATATAAGAATTAGAATAGAACGGGAACATCTCTTCCTTGATCAATGAATCAAATACATTCTTTTCATCAAACAAAAGCATTCTGTCCCTGTCAAAATTTCGACTGTTATCTGACAACTCACCTACCATAGGAAGTCTCTGATCCGAGAAAAGAGTCGTCATAAATTTATAATCCGGATATGGATAATAAAAACTATAATTTGTGTCTTTGCACTTTTTAAAAATATCCTCCAGACCCTTTCTGGAAAAAGTGCGTACTCCTCCGCCTTCCGGATAATCCTCAATACCGGAAAAGAAGGTTCCCAAATGATCCTCCTTACAACCTGCCCAGTATTTCAATCCAAATTTATTCTCAATGGCAATTACCAGTTTGCCGCCTTTCTTTACATGCTTCTTAATAATTTTATAAAAATCTTCAAAAGGAGTTTCTCCTCCTATATAACTCTGTCCATACTCAAAAACACCAATGAGGCACACATAATCATAATCGCAAGGAAGTACCGGTTCAATATCTTGGAAATTTCCAACATGAATGGTCACATTATCACAATCCACATGACGATGTGCATTGATTAAACTTCTCTGTTTTGACAAATCAATACAAGTCACTTCTCCGGCTTTTCTGGATAATGCTCCTGTAATTGCACCACAACCGCTTCCTACTTCAAGAACTTTCATGGATTTATCCATAGGCAGCCAGTCTACAATATTTTCACGAAGCTCGGATAAATGATACAAAATCGGCCAGGATTTCTTTTCTTCAATGATCTTTGGAAACTCTAAAGGCGAATAATTTTTAGCAATTTCCAAAATTTCCTGTTCTACCGCACCGTCACAATATAAATCTTCGCCCGGATAGTAAGTATAATCCAAAGTAATTTTTCCAATTTGTTCTGTCATGGTATTCCTCTCTATGTCTTTATGTTCAATATCATGCGTTTTTGCTTTTGCTTCTACTTAACGACTACTTTAGAATTCATGTCATAATAGCCAACTGTATTCTTATCTGAAATTACAGTCAGATTCAATACATCATATAATCTGTGATATACCTGGAACTGATCTCCTTCATATCCGGTCACACCAAGAGAAAGCAGATATTCCCCACCCTGTAAGTCAATATTCTGGGTAAAGGTAATTTCCTTCTCATCCCCTTTTTTCACAGATTCTAAAAATGCTTTTTCAATCATGGAATTAGTTCCTGTAATTTCCGTTCCATGTTTATCTTTTAGTGTAAAAGCAAAAATCGGAGCTGCCACATCACTATGAAACTTAACCTTCATATGAAGCGTAAACGCTTCTCCCTTAATAATAGCGCTGGTCTTGATCCCTCTTTTATCTGTAATATAAAACTCTGTGATTTCACCGTCTTTCGTTCCATATTCCAAAGCTTTTTCATTAATTCCCAAGGCTTCCTGCGAAACCTTTTCCATACGATCCGTGGGAGTCTTGGTGCCGTTTCCTTCAGCCTTCCCGGCAGCCAGTTTATTAATATCCTCATCCTGTAATAAAGAGTCTTCTTCCTCCGGAATCTGATATTGTCCTACCAATACCTGTTTGTAGGTATCAATCATTTCCTTTGGAAGTCCTTCTCCCAATTTTACACCTTTATTTAATAGCACTACTCTGTCACAATACTTGGCTATACTGCTCAAATCATGACTTACAAAAAGAATGGTTTTTCCCATCTTCTTGAATTCTTCAAATTTGTGATAACATTTCGCCTGAAAGAACACGTCTCCAACAGAAAGTGCTTCGTCTACAATCAAAATTTCCGGTTCAATGTTAATTGCAACAGCAAATGCCAGACGTACAAACATACCACTGGAGTATGTCTTACATGGCTGATATACGAAATCTCCAATGTCTGCAAAATCAAGAATGTTCTGCAATTTTTCATCAATCTCTTTTTCAGAAAATCCCATCATGGTACCGTTCAGATAAATATTTTCAATTCCATTATATTCCATATTAAATCCGGCACCTAATTCCAAAAGAGCTGAAATTCTTCCGTTAACAGTTAAATTTCCTGATGTGGGATTCAAAACACCTGTTATTATTTTTAAAATGGTGGATTTTCCCGATCCATTCGTACCAATGATACCAACTGTTTCACCTTTATAAATAGATAAGTCCACGCCTCTCAGAGCATAATGCTCCTTATGAAGCTTACTACGGCTTAGTCCCAATGCCTCTTTTAAACGGTCTGAGGGCTTATCATATAATTTATACACTTTCGTAATCTGCTCAGCGCAGATTGCAAGTTTCTTTTCTTCCATTTTACACTCCACTTTTATAAAACATCTGCAAAATGCACTTTTAAACGTTTAAATACTAATGCTCCGATTCCAAAAATAACTACAGTAAAAATCCAGAAATACATGGTAGAATAAAAATCTTCAAAGAACCATGTTTTTTCAAAAATTGTACTTCTGTATCCATTCACGATATATACCAAAGGATTTATTTTTATCAGCATCTGTGCTTTGGGACTAATGGTTCCAATATCCCAAAGAATCGGTGTTGCCCACATTCCAATCTGTAAAGCAATATTAATAATCTGTCCTAAGTCTTTAAAAAATACCATAACAGCACAAGTGGTGTAGCAAATCCCCAATACCAGAATGAACATGCAAAAACTGTAATACACTAATTGGATGGTATAAATACTTGGATAATATCCATACACTGCCGCAATTACCAAAAGTACACAGGCAAAAAACACATGAATAAAAGTAGCCGCAATAATCTTGATAATTGGTAAAATACTAATCTTAAACACTACCTTTTTTACCAGATAATTATATTCCAGCATAGAATTGGTTCCATTCTGTAATGCTTCACTAAAGTAGAACCAGGGTACCAGACCGGCTGTTAAAAATAATACATAAGGAATATCCTCATTTGATGTAGGTCTGCCACTTCCCATAATCACATCAAATACAATATAATACATCACGACTGTCACTACCGGCTGGACCATTGCCCACACAGCACCCAAATAGGAACCTGCATAACGCTTTTTGAAGTCATTCTTTGCAAGTTTCCAGATCAAATGCCTGCTTTGATATAGTTCCACCGGAAGTACGGTAAATTTATCATACCATTTTGCAAATATGATAATACTCAAAAGAATAAGCACACAGGCAATTATCTTTTTTACCATCTCTTCTGATGGGTCTGCCAAAGGGTTTCGATAAAACACAATAACAGCTGCCATGATTAACATGACAACTGTAAATAATGTGATACCCATTGGTTTAGTTAAGGTAAATTTCTTTTGCTTCATAGTTCTCTCCCTACTTGCCAAAAGAAGCAATTCCCGGCCATTTTGTATCCTTTTCGGATAAGGTTAATTCCATTTCCTCTGGAATTGGCCATTCAATTCCGATTTCCGGATCGTTCCATAATAATCCGCCTTCATCATCCGGATGATAAAAGTCAGTGCATTTATATGCAAATTCTGCATAATCAGATAAAACAACAAATCCATGTGCAAAGTTCTTTGGAATAAAGAACTGTTTTTTATTTTCTGCACTTAAAATAACTCCATACCACTGACCAAAAGTAGGAGAGTCTTTTCTCAAATCTACCGCAACGTCAAATACTTCACCACTGACTACACGCACAAGCTTATCCTGTGGGAAATTCTTCTGGAAATGAAGTCCACGAAGTACACCCTTTTTAGATGCAGACTGATTGTCCTGTACAAAACTTTCAGGGATTCCTGCTGCTTTATAATCGTTGTAGTTATAAGTTTCCATAAAATAGCCTCTGGCATCCCCAAACACCTGTGGAGTAATTACTTTTAATCCTTCAATATGGCATGTTTCTACTGTTATTTTACCCATTTTTTTGCTTCCTTCTTAGTTTTCTATATTTTCTTTATTTTTC
>CAZSBV010000035.1:0-1832 GCA_964605105.1 uncultured Lachnospiraceae bacterium
TTATTCAAGCAAGAAATTATTTATCCTCAACGCTTTCCCAAACTTTTCCTTCGTTAAAGCTTGTTTTGAGTCTAAACTGCGAATTTAGCTTCTTCTATACCTTCCACATTTTACGCGCCATATTTTTGACAAATTCCATATTGGTAGGCGCACCGCTGCCTTTAGAAACCGGATACGGATAATATCTTTCTAAAATTTCCGGTGTGGTCTTGTTCCAGGTCTTTTCAATACAATCTCTTATTGACTTTTCTACATTAAGAGCTTTGGTGTCATACTCTTTTGCTACTACAGCATAGACCACCTTCATTTCGCAATCCTTTTCTTTGCTTTCAAAAGCTATGTAATGTATTGCATCCACCAGATATCTTGTGGATCTGTTATTTATTTTAAATCCAAGGTATATCAGTTCTTCTTCAATTCTACTCTTCTGATATATTTTCTCCTGATTTCGTTGATAAGAAATTACTTTCATCTGAGGACTTACTTGCTTTTTCCGAAAAGGATATGTTTGTTCTACAACACTTAATACCATCTGGGGAGAATAACTCTCATTACACTTTTGACAGATAAAATCTGCTCCATTTGCACGGATACACTCCAGAGTAATTTCACTTCGACTATTCGTAATTACAACTACTAATGGTTTCTCTATATCCAAATATTTCATGTCATTCAAGAAATTAATTCCGTCGCCTTCTTCCAGCTCTAAATCCAATATGACAACACCCATTTTGCCTTCTCTTAAAAGTTCCAAACCTTCGTGCTGCTTCCCTGTGCACGCTGCTAAACGAAACTGCTTTTTCCTATCAATACAAAATTTAAAAGCTTCGCACATATTTTTATCGTCTTCTACCAATAATATCTCAATTGCCTGTTCCATCAGCCTTCTCCCATATAGAATTTGTGATATTTTGATTATAACATTTTTTCTGCTATTAAAAGACTTTTTCCCGGATATGTATATTACAATTCTACATTCTTTAGCAATTTATATAACTTGTGTATATTTCCATATTCAAATTACTACTCAAATGCCATATCAGCAAAAATGCATCCGCTATAATATTTAATATATCTGTAAAAATCAGGAATACTATAGTGATAAATTTGTTTCAGGAAAATGAAAGGTGTTACATGAATCAGGAGTGGTTTAGTTCTCGTTTAGCTCAGCTAAGAACTGCACGAAAAATGTCCGCCAGAGATTTAAGTCTTTCTCTAGGACAAAGTGCAGGTTATATTAATAAAATTGAAAATAACAGGTCGCTGCCTTCCATGCAGGTGTTCTTTTACTTATGCGATTTTCTGCAAATTACACCGGAAGAATTCTTTGACCAGAATATAACTTACCCCATACTTATGAATGAGACTATATCCGAACTGAAGAAGTTGGACGAACAACAGTTGGAACATGTTCTCGATATTTTGAAAGATATTAATAGTGCAAAATCCCCCTCTTTTCACAATAAGAAACGTTAATATTGCTCTTTCATTATTTTCATACGAAATCCTAAGGCTATTGTATTGACATATTACTTTGTCAAACCAATAGCTTTTTTATTCCAAATCCAATCAATCCAAACTTTTTTGCAAAATCGGATATTTATTTTCAATATAAAAAATTTTATATTGACTTTTTCTCTTTTATATGCAATTATAATATTGTAAATACGTTTTAGAACTACATATTCGGGATTCTGCAGGCATATCTAAGGAACCATTCTTTTTCTCCTGTCGTCTTACATTTTCCCTAATATGAATTCAGAAGAAAGGGAAATAAGACAATGGGCAAAAAAGATTTATGGCAAAGTGATTACTTTGACGATAAAGCACGC
>CAZSBV010000035.1:1932-12723 GCA_964605105.1 uncultured Lachnospiraceae bacterium
ACGCCAAAAGTCGTTTCTTAGACCGTGAAGCAGCTATTGCCATTCTTGGAATAGTAGGCAGAAAAATAAATCTAGACAATATAAAAGAATTTAATAACGAGAAGGAGGGGTATAACGTGTGCAAAGCTTGGGAAGATATGAGAAATGAAGGTATTGAAATCGGTATTCAACAAGGTATTCAAACTGGTCACAATGAGGAGCAGCAGAAAAATGTGATGTCACTTATGAAAACTATGAATTTATCTTTGGAACAGGCTCTGGATGCTTTGGAAATTTCAGAAAACGACAGAAAAAAATTTTACTCCTAATTTTTCAATGCATAAATCTCTTCATAACAAACGGGATGCTGCTCTAATGCAGCATCCCGCAGACTATTCTTAATATGTTCCTGTACTTCCCTGTCCTATTAAAATATCCACTGCAGAACTGGTTCCAAGGCGACTGCATCCGGCATTGACAAATGCCTCCATATCTTCTTTGGTGCGAATGCCTCCTGCAGCTTTAATTTTCACTTCCGGTCCAATGTTTTCCTTCATCAATATAACATCTGCCAAGGTGGCGCCGCTGGTTCCGAATCCGGTAGAAGTCTTGATGTAATCTGCTTTTGCATTCGTTACTACCTTGCACATAGCTATTTTTTCTTCTTCTGTCAGATAACAGGTCTCAATAATTACTTTTAATATTCTATCGCCTGTGGCTTCTCTTAAGGCTTTAATTTCTGCCTCTACTTTGTCATAGTCTCCATTTTTTACATCTGAAATATTTACCACCATATCAATTTCAGAAACTCCATCTGCAATAGCATTCTTTACTTCCTGCACTTTTGCATCTGTAGTGCTGTATCCTAAAGGAAAACCTACTACAGTACAAATATTGATTTTTTCTCCATAAGTCTCTGCAATTCGTTTAATATAGCAAGGAGGCACACATACAGATGCGGTTTTATATTCCACAGCCTCATCACATAATTTCTGTATATCTTCCCATGTTGCAAATGCCTTTAACTGTGTGTGATCTACATACCGGAATAATTCTTCCTTGTTCATAGCCTTCCCATCTCCTTTTTATTTTATCTACTACGTAAATTCCATTTTTATCAGTTCCCGTTGTTTTTATTTCCATTCTACCTTATCATCGGTCACTCGGGCATAAATCAGTTTTTCTGTTTCAGGTTCCGTATCTTCAACCTTCAAAGCCTTTAAGAACTGTTCCTCAGCCGGCTGAATTTTCTCTTCTTTATTACCATAGAGAACCGCTAATACATCACCCTTCTTTATCTTGTCTCCGGTTTTCTTCTTTAAAACAATCCCCGCAGAATAATCAATAACATCCTCTTTTGTCTCGCGTCCTGCTCCCAAAATACAGGAAGCAATACCGCATTCTTTGGTATCCATAAATGTGATATAACCATCATATGGACTGATTACTTCTTTTTCGATAGAAGCCGTTTCAAATTTGGAGGTATCTTTAATGACACCACTGTCACCGCCCTGTGCCTCTACCATATCCACCAGCTTTTGTAGGGCAGATCCATTTTCCAAAGCTTCTTTTACTTTCGAATAGCAGGTTTCCATATCGCCGATTCCCGCCAGATATAGCATATTGGCTGCCAATTCCAAACATACTAAGGTCAAATCTTCCGGTCCCTGATTTTTCAAGGTTTCTACTGCTTCTATAACTTCCAGGCTATTTCCTATGTTATTGCCTAACGGAATGTCCATATTGGTAATTAATGCGACGGTTTTCTTTCCCGCACTTTCTCCTATACTGACCATTTCCTGTGCCAATGCAAGAGAATCTTCCACTCGATTCATAAAAGCTCCGCTGCCGGTTTTTACATCCAATAAAATGCAGTCACTACCTGCTGCCAGCTTTTTCCCCATAATGGAAACCGCAATCAGCGGAATGCTTTCTACGGTAGCAGTCACATCTCTTAGGGCATATAATTTTTTGTCTGCCGGAGTCAAATTACCGGATTGCCCGATGACACAAATTCCGGTTCTTTTAACAACCTCAAAAAATTCATCTCTTTCCAGGCTGACGCGCATGTCAGGAATGGATTCCAATTTATCTACAGTGCCTCCGGTATGGCCTAGACCTCTTCCGGACATTTTCGCAACTTTCACACCACAAGCTGCTGCCAATGGTGCTACAATCAAAGTTGTTTTATCTCCTACACCACCTGTAGAATGCTTATCTACCTTAATTCCTTCGATTGAAGATAAATCCACCATATCTCCGCTTCTGGCAACCAAATCAGTCATAATAGCAGTCTCTTCTTTGGTCATTCCCTGAAAATACACTGCCATCAAAAAGGCCGACATCTGATAATCCGGAATTTCTCCCTTCACATATCCTTCAATCAGATGGGTCATTTCCTCTCTGTTTAAAGCCCCGCCGTCTCTTTTCTTGGAAATTAAATCATACATTCTCATATTCTAATCCCCCATTTTTATCTACACTATCCGTTTTAAGCAATTAGTTCCACTATTTCCAAAATCTTATTTCAAATAAATCCTCTTTACTTCACCATACTTGGTGAAAAACTTTCCGGAAGCAGTTCTTTTAAAGTAAATGCCCTTATTTCTTCTCCATTTCCGGAAATAATTACAAATTCTTCAGGATTTACAAATTCCAGCATCACCTGCCGACATACTCCGCAAGGAGTACAAAATTCCCATTCTTCCTTAGGAGCTTCTTTCTTATTCCCTACAACAGCTATGGCTTCAAACTCTGTTTCCCCCTCAGAAACGGCTTTGAAGAAAGCGGTTCTTTCTGCACAATTGGTAGGCGAAAAAGCTGCATTCTCTATATTACACCCTGTATACACTTTCCCGTTTTTAGTCAGAAGTGCAGCGCCCACTTGAAATCCTGAATACGGACTATATGAAAATTTCTGTGCTTCATAAGCTTTTTTTACTAATTCTTCCTTTTTCATGCTGCCACTTCCTTATTTTAAAATCTCATGTTTAAAGCTGACACCGGACGTTTTTTGTTCTACTTCAAAAATATCCTGTATGGTCGCTGCTATATCTGCAAAGGTAGCTCTGGTTCCTAAATTTACTCCTGCTTGGATATCTTTTCCATAGGCTAAAAATGGCACATATTCTCTAGAATGATCCGTCCCCTTAAATCCCGGATCACAACCGTGATCTGCTGTAATCATCAAGATATCTGAGTCTCTCATCTTACGAACCATTTCTTCCAACTGTTGATCAAATACTGTAGCAGCTTTTGCATATCCATCAATATCATTTCTATGCCCGTAGACCATATCAAAGTCTACCAGATTTACAAAGCATAGACCTTGAAATTCTTCATCCATAATTGCAATGGTCTTCTCCATGCCATCTACATTGTTCTGTATTCTTACAGTATCACTGATACTTTTCCCTGCAAAAATATCATAAATCTTTCCCACACCTCTTGTGGCATATCCTGCGTCTTTTAATACATCTAACATTGTGGTTTTCGGTGGCATCAATGAATAATCATGTCTTCTGGGTGTCCTGCTAAAATTTCCCGGTTCCCCAATAAAAGGACGGGCAATCACCCTTCCGACACCATGCTCTCCCTGAAGCAAGTCCCTTGCAATTTCACAACAATGATATAATTCGTCGATAGGAACTTTCATCTCATGTGCTGCCACCTGAAATACACTATCTGCTGAAGTATATACAATCAAATCGCCGGTTCTTAAATGTTCTTCGCCAAATTCCTTAATAACTTCCGTTCCTGAATACGGCTTATTACAAAGAATTCCTCTTCCAGTTAAACGAGAGTACTCATTCACCACTTCCTGCGGAAAACCTTCCGGATAAGTTGGAAGTGGTCTCTCCGACACAATTCCTGCAATTTCCCAATGTCCGATAGTGGTATCTTTTCCTTTAGAAACTTCTGCCAGACGCCCGAAGCTTCCTATTGGTCTTTCTACTCCTTTTACGTAATCCACTCCCTCAATATTAAATAATCCCATCTTTTTCATTAAAGGAGTATCATACTCTTTGGATTTTGTAATAGAACGAAGAGTGTTACTTCCTTCATCGCCAAAATCTGCTGCATCGGGAAGTTCTCCAATTCCATAGCTGTCCAATACAATCAAAAAAACTCTTCTATCTATCATATTTTGTTTCACTCCTCTCATTTTGCACCTGATAAACAATTCTTTAAGTATTATAATTATACCATGTGCTAACAACTTCTAACACAAAAAAATACCGGAATTGACTCAAATTCAATCCCAGTATTTGATACTCTATTTATCTTAATATTTAAAAACTTTCCTTGGAGCAAACATATGAATCGTCTTTACCATTTCTTCTGTCGGTTCAAAAATGATCTGCTTATCATTCACAATCATCATATATTTCTTCTGTTCATTTGCCTCTTCTCCGGAACTATAGTCGGCCTTTTTATAATTATTATTGCGATAACTATCTAATTCATGAGAACGTACCGGTGCAAGAATCACTAATTCATTCAAATCCAAAGTTTCCATTCTCTTACGCTTGCTTCTTGCCAGAATACGGTCAATCTGCAGTTCCTTATCTATATATAAATATTCGAATTCCACAGTACTATACAAGGTAATGAAGTAACACGCTACTCCAAAAACCACTGCCAGGACAATTCCCCAAATCATCCCTATAAACATGGTCAATGCAAAAAAACCTGCCAACAATGCTGTTACAATTTGAGCCACTTTTAAGATAGGTGATTTTTTCTTTGTGACCATAATTTCATAATATGCTTCGTTCATTCTTTTTTCTCCATTCTACTGTAACTATTCAGATCCAAGTTTGACTCCGAATAGTTACAGTTTATTACATTCTTCCAAAACTTTCAACTGACATCATTCAGTTTATAAAATTTTAAAAAACTTAATTTTCCTTTTATTGACACTATTCTCATATCCTATTAAGATATATGTAGTTAAAATGATATAAAATCAATCGGAGAGTTTATGCGTAATACTAATTCTTTACGAGATGAAATTCATCTGCAACATCAAAAATTAAATGATCAGCCATTTTCTAAAAAAATGGAATATTTTTGGCATTATTATAAAGTACACATTATTGTAACTGTTTTTCTTGCTTTTATGTTTGGGAGTATTCTGCACACTATGATCACCCAGAAAGAAACTGTATTATCCATTGCATATATCAATGCTTTTCCTAATATAGATGACGAAATATTCATTGATGATTTTGAAACTTATTTAGGGTTAAATCTCAAAAAGCAGCAGGTTATTTTGGATTCTACTTATTATATTGATGACGAATCCACATCCCCTTATGCCGCCACCTATAGTCAGAAATTTTCCACCAATGCCATGGCCGGAAGCTTAGATGTTGTACTGGCCGATACCACTAATTTTGATTTTTATGGAAATCAGGGATTCTTTCAGGACTTAAGTACAATATTATCTGAGGAAGATTTGCAGAAATATCAGGAACGCTTATATTATGCCGATCTTCCCAATGACGATTCCGAAAACCAAGTTCCTATTGGGATAAAAATTGATAAAGCAAATAAGATTTGCCAAACTTCCAGCTATCCTAATACGGAGGCATATTTCGGTATTGTCACTAACACAGAGCATATTGATACCGCTTTATCCTATTTGAATTATTTAGAAAATTAAAAACAAGAAACATCTTTTGTTGCTTTTATATAAAGTTAGAGGCTGTGAAAATCTCACAGCCCTTTTTATATTCTTGTCTTTTGTTTTCTAAATCTCACCTTCAAATACAGTTTCCGCCGGTCCTGTCATATAGACCAAATTACTTTCTCTATCCCAGAAAATTTTAATTTTACCACCTAATACATGAACTGTAACTTCCTCATCGGTAAGACCGTTCAAAATACATGCTACAGCAGTTGCACAGCATCCTGTCCCACAAGCCAGAGTCTCACCGGTTCCTCTTTCCCACACTCTCATCTGCACATTATTTCTGTCCAAAACTTTCACGAATTCTGTATTAGTACGATTTGGAAATCTACAATGATTTTCAAAATAGGGTCCGATTTTTTCAATCTGTAAATTTTCAACATCATCCATAAAAACAACCGCATGAGGGTTTCCCATGGAAACACAAGTCATTTTGTAGCTTTCGTCAACTTCAGAAATATAAATAAGCTCATCTATCACTTCTTCGCTGTCACTTACTACAGGCACCAACTCAGATTTTAAAATCGGCTCTCCCATATTTACTTTGATCTGCACAGCTTTGCCATTTTCGATAGTCAAATCCAAATATTTTATTTTTCCTGCACTAACAACAGTAATTCGCTCTTTATCTGTTAGCCCTTTGTCATAAACAAATTTACCCACACAACGAATTCCATTTCCACACATTTCAGAACGTGTTCCATCCGCATTATACATTTCCATTTCAAAATCAGCCACATCCGAAGGATTGATAAAAATCGCTCCATCACTTCCGATTCCAAAATGTCTGTCACTGATTTTTCTTACCCATTCAGGCTTGTCTTCCTGGGCGATTTTTTCTGTAAAACCATTAATGTATACATAATCATTACCCGCACCATGCATCTTTGTAAATTTCATTTTCTTCTTCCTTTCCTACTGAGCGGCTTTCATAAATCGACTCAACTTTTTATATACTAACATAGTAATGGCAGAAACGGAAACCCCTTTTATAATATTTAAAGGTGCTACCGCAAACATTACTAATGTTGTTACGTCTGTAATTGCCGGATTTATGGCAGTTCCCATTCCTACAATAGCATCCAGTGGCATTCCATAAAGCTGGGCAAATTTAGGCAGTAAATATATGGCATTAAAGGCTGTTCCAAATACCGTCAAACAAACCGTTCCCACAACACAGGAAACAATAGCAGATTTCCGGTTCTTCTTAAATAAATAAATAATAGATGCAGGTAGAATAAAAGAACATCCTACCATAAAGTTTGCCAGTTCTCCTACAAAAGCTGTCGTAGTGGAATCCATCAAAAGATTCAATAAAATTTTGCAAAATTCCACCATAACACCCGCCACCGGTCCAAAAGCAAAGGCAGTAATCAATGCCGGAATTTCACTAAAATCTAATTTATAAAAAGCCGGTGCAAATGGAATCGGAAACTCAAAGATCATCAATATAGCTGCAATCGCTGCAAACATTCCTACCATGGTCAATTTTCTGGTACTTAAAATTCTTTCCCTGCTGCCGTTCTTTTTCTTTTCCCACTTTTCAATGAATCCGGCAACCATAAAGATTGCTGCTACAACTCCTAAAAATTCCAATACAAAAATTGCATTCTGTGTGATTTCTGTGATTAAATTGCTCATTTCTTCTCCTCTCATGTTCGAGGCTTTGTGGTCTGTAGATAAAAAGCCCCAAATCTTTCGATTCAGGGCTTAAATGCTATCTATAATATAAACACATGCTTTGACTCAAACACATTAAGCTACCTCTTCATTCATTAGATTATATAACTTATATTCTGTGTTCTTATTGCCAAATTTCTCTTCTCTCATCCAGACTATACTGTCGGTTTTGGAATTGCACCAAATCAGCCGCCAAAAGCGGGTCGCGGACTTTACCGCCGGTAGGGACTCTCACCCTGCCCCGAAGAATTTATTATATTTTTAATTACATCCAGTTAGAACTATCTGCCTTCACCTTGTACTCAGGACGTGGTTTATCTGTTTTATAAATCACGCAACTGTCTGTACAATCTCCGGCTTTAATTTCAAGATTGTTTACATCTTCCATCGGCATCTTGAATTTGAATACTTTATCGCCGCTCTTAGTACCAACCAGTTTTCCATTATTATAAAGAGAAACTTCTTTCATTGTGGAATAAACTGTAATTTCGGTTGTACTCTCTGTACGATATTCATATCTTCTGCCTGCAATGTAGGCAAATGGGGTATCTGTCCAGTATGCTTTATAAAGGTAGAATACGTCTTTTTTCAGCTTTCTGTCAAACGTAATCATACCTTTATGGTTCATACCGGGTTCACCACCCTGATTTCTTGCATCGGCAGCAAAATCGAACATATTCCAGTAATAATGTCCCCACATATATGGATGACGTTTGAAACATTCTAACATAAATTCATGATATTTGTTCTGATATTCTTCCGTGTTATCTCCACGTTTCGGTTTCGCACTGTGAAGATTCGGCATACCTTCTGCACCATATTCAGAGAAGCATAAACATCTGTCCGGATATAAAAAGTGGAAGAACTTGATCCACAAATCATTTAAGAAGAAGCCGGGTACATACCATCCAAGATATAAGTTCCAACCTACGATATCAGAAATATGAGCTACCGGATGCCAGTGTGGGCACATCGCATAACATGCCAGTGTCGTTACACGGCTTGGGTCCATTTCTTTTACCATTTTCTGGAGCTGGTGATGATTGTCCAACATATCCTTCTTATGCTGTGCACCGGAAATAGTAATTTCGTTAGAAAGTCCCCATGTTACAATACATGGATGATTGAAGTTCTGAACGATTAATTCTTTCATCTGAGAATAAGTATTTTCACGACCATTTGGTAAATGCTCAGAAATATATGGAATTTCAGCCCAAACAATCATACCGATCTTATCACAAAGATCATAGAAGTACTGATCATGCTGGTAATGTGCCAGACGAATCGTATTAGCACCAACTTCTCTAATCAAATCCATATCGCGGTCATGTTCTTCTTTGCTGATTGCATTTCCAAGATCACGATAGTCCTGATGACGTGACACACCATGTAACGGATAAGGTCTTCCATTTAAATGGAAACCATCTTTTGGACTGAATTCAAATTGACGAACGCCACAGTTACATCCCACTTCGTCTACAACTTCAGTCCCCTTCACTAATACAGCTTTGACCTTGTATAAATAGGGATCTTTTAAACCATCCCATAAACGAACATTTTTGATATCTAAATTAACGTCGCAGCCTTCTCCTTCTGCTACTAATTTCCCATCTGCATTCCAAAGACCCACATGTACTTTTGCACCTGCTGCCTTAGCTGCTTCATTGATATATGTTACTACATTGACTCTGGCATCTTTTCCTACAACCTTGGTAAAATATTTGATACCGGGACCACCATAATAATCCAGATCAAAGTGCTCTTTGGAAACTACTAAAAGTTCAACATCTCTATAAATTCCACCATAGAAAGTAAAGTCTGCTTTCTGTGGATACACTCTATCATTTACACTGTTATCAACTTCTACTACCAGTGTATTATTCTCTTTTAAATCTTCCGTTACATCTACTCGGAAAGTAGAATAACCACCATCATGAGTGCAAACTGTTTTTTCATTTAAAATAACCTTTGCACTAGCATTTACACCGTGGAACTGCAAATAAACACGCTGTTTTTCTTTATTAAAATCCGGTGTTTTAAAAACAGTATCATACTTGTTTGTACCACGCCAGTAATCATTACCACCATCCTGACCATCTTTATTATTCCAGGTATGAGGAAGATTTAATTTTGTAACTTTACCATTCTGATCGGTAAAATTCCAATGATTCATTACTTTAATAATTTTTCGCATAAATACCCTCTTTCTCCCTAAAGTTCACAGTTCCCCTCCTCTGAACTGTTTCCACTATAGTCTGCAATATACCCTATTGTACCATGAAATTCATGTATAACAAACAGTTTTCTTTAAACTTAACAAAACTTTTTAAGCCATAAAATTAAAATTATTTTATCGAAAAGCGGCCACAACATTAAAATCTCTGCCGTAGCCGCCTTCTCTAAATGACATTGATTTAACTCCTGTCATTTCTATCCTTTGTAATTCAATTATTTTTTCGGATCAATTTTCATAGTAAGAGCAATTCTCTTTTTAGGAACATCTACACTGATTACCTGTACATCAACAATGTCACCTACACTTACGGCTTCCAATGGATGTTTGATAAATTTCTCAGTGATCTGTGAAATATGAACCAGACCATCCTGATGTACCCCGATATCTACAAAAGCTCCAAAGTCAATTACATTTCGAACTGTACCTTTTAATACCATTCCCGGTTTCAGATCTTTCATTTCCAAAATGTCGCTTCTTAAAATTGGTTTTGGCATATCCTCACGAGGGTCACGTGCCGGTTTTTCCAGTTCTTTTAAGATGTCTGTCAATGTCAGTTCACCAATACCAAGTTCTTCTGCCATTTTCTTTTTATCTTTTACACGTTTTTCCAGTCCGGAAACAGTAGCTGTTACTGCCGCCTTTTCCTTTGTTTCTACTTCCATAGTCACTCCGCCCAAGGCATCTGCCAACGCTTTGCCCATAGCAGTATTGGTATTACGGACTACCATCTGTTTCTTCGGTTGTTTTTTAGGTTTTTCTTTCTTCACCTGTGTTTTTTCATTAGCAACCTGTTTCTGAATTTCTTTTACATCATCCATCGTAAGCCCTAATTTTTCCAAGAGCTGCATGGTAGCATCGTAAGATTCCGGATGAACACTGGTAGCATCCAATGGATTTTTACCATCCAGAATACGCATAAATCCGGCACACTGCTGGTATGCTTTCGGTCCTAATTTCGGTACTTTCAATAGCTGCTTACGTTCTGTGAAACGTCCGTTAGCTTCACGATATTCTACGATATTCTTTGCAATAGTCTTGTTAATACCGGAAATATATTCCATTAAAGGTGCACTGGCTGTATTTAAATCAACGCCTACTTTATTTACACTGTCCTCTACTACACCAGTCAAAGCTTCGCTCAATTTCTTCTGGTTCATATCGTGCTGATACTGACCTACACCAATGGATTTCGGATCAATTT